>DATFWM010000370.1:0-7058 GCA_035259295.1 Blastocatellia bacterium
ATACGTACTTCTCCATACCTTACACGGATTTACCATTGAAGGATCGCGATCCTCAGCACCTCGTAATGCTGCAGCAGGGGATCACCGAACACAAGGAACGCTTTTCGATTGGCGGTCGGCGCCCCGAGAACAAAACTGCGTTGCTTGATGGCATTGACGATCGCGATCCGGTGACCGGCCAGTTTGTGGCTTCGCTCAGTCGAATCAATTTCGGAATTCAACACCGACTACACGAACGCCGACACGACGGTGAATTCGAGCTACGGCCAAAACAGCGCGCCGTTGATCTCGGCCAATAGTCGGTCTGGCACAAACACCTATCATGGCCAAGGTCTATGGCGTCTGGGCAGATCGGTACTCAACGCCAACAACTTCTTCACCAACCGCGGCGGTTTACCAGACGACCGGTCGACCTTCGATCAAGCGGCTTTCTCACTTGGAGGCAACATTTCTCCGCCCGGCTTATTCAGCGGCAAGGACCGCGCTTTCTTCTTCACTTCTTATGAACACACGCGGAATCGCGAGATATCAGGCCGTCAAGTAGTGGCGCCCCTAGCAACTTTCATTGATCAAACGTCCGCCATTCGAGGCAGCCTATTTACCACGCTCCTTGCTCACAACAGAGTTCCTCTTGCGACCGGGCCCGGACTCGCAGACATCGATGGGGATGGCTTGAACGATATTGGAGATGCCGCGATTCGTAGCTCGGTCGCCTCCTCGCGGGACCTGGGACTCGCGCGCATCGACTTGAACCTGACGCAATCGCAGCATATGAATCTGCGTTACTACGAAGACCAATCTCGCACGCGCTCCGACTTCAACGATTCACATCTGACTCTGGCGTCCCCTCTAAATGGTTTTCATCGCGGCGACTTGGCGAGCGTGCAGATCGCGTCGTCAATAAACCCGACAACCGTTAATGATTTTCGTGCCGCATATCTTCTAGGCCGCACCGCCACGTCGGGAGCGGGGTCTGATGCGCCGCAGGTCGTAGCAGTTAATACACCGTTGGGGGTAGGCGCTGGCTTCCCGGAATTGCCCGAGCGGCGAAACAATCGGTCATCGACCTTCGCCGACACTTTCGCGCGAGTAATCGGCGCTCACTCAATCACTGTCGGCGCGCAAGTGATCAGGCGCAACGAGCATTACGCAAACGAAGGCCTGGCGCTAGGCCGCATCTACTATGCTGATGTTCTTGCGCTTGTCACCGATGGTGCTCTTTCCGCGGGTGACGCTAGCCGCGCGATCGTCAGAGCGGAGCTTGCGGAGCCGAGCAATCGGGAGCGCTATCGTTTCACAGATCTTTACGCCTTTGCGAACGACAATTGGCGCGCAAGCACTAGGCTCGCGCTCAACTATGGTCTTGGCTACAACGTCTATTCCGGCGCGGTCTATGAGCGTCCGACCGACAGGAACAACTTCGCTCCGTTCGCGAGCTTCGCGTATGCACCCACGCATTCGGAGAGCATCATACTGCGTGGAGGAGCCGCGATTCTCTATGCGCCGCCTACCAGGCTCCCTTACGGCGAGATAAAGGCAACTCCGATGTATCCGTTGGCTACTGGTTTTGCGCGACGCGATGAGATTGTCGCCTCACCTTTGCCGATCGGCTGGAGAGATCGCGAGGGCGCGGTCGGGATCGAACTCGAATATGCTCGCGATATGCGCACCGCTTACACCGAGTCAGCGTTCTTCGCCGTTCAGCATTCGATTCGCGAAAGATTGATCCTCGAAGTCGGGTACAACTCTACTTACGGAAGAAGGCTCGCGCGCGCTTATCAAGTGGGTCGAAGTTCGGTCGAATCTCCAGCCAGGAAGTCGGCCGATGAACAATCCATCCTGATCGCCTCGGATGGGAATTCCAACTACCACGCTCTGCAGTTGCGAGTGACCAGCCGCGAACGCCGCAGAATTATATTTCAAGCACACTACACTTTCTCGAAAGCCATCGACACGGCGAGTGACGACCGCCCCAGCATGTTTCGCTCGATGACGCTAGGTCCCGTTGACGAGGGCAACGCCGCGCTCGAGCGCGCGCGTTCGGATTTCGATCGTAAGCATAGAGCCGTTGGGTTCTTCTTGTGGCGAGGCCCTTCGTTCGATCGGATGAATCGGTTCCTGCGGGGGGCGCTAGGGGACTGGCAACTGAGCGGGATTGTTACGTTGCAATCTGGACCCAGAGTATCTCTTTATTCCAGCGGTGATTTTTTCGGCGGACTTGGTGACTTCAACCATGACGGTGTGTTGAATGACCGGCTGGCTTATGTTGGCAGCAATACACATCGCCTTCTATTGAATCGGAACGCGGCAGACCGCTACTTCGACAGAGGCCTGTTCGGTGTGCCATCGGCGAGCGGACGCCCGCAACTCGGCAGAAACGTGCTGCCCACGCCTGGTTATTCGTCGATCGACCTTTCCGTTAAGAAATCGATCAGAGTCACAGAGACGCACCGTATCGAGCTTCGCGCGGACGTTTTTAACATCACCAATCGAGTAAACTTCGCTCCGCCGGTGACCGATCTCGTGAGCGTTGATTTTGGGCGCAGCACCGAGGCAGGCCCAGGCCGGATTATTCGCCTTGCGATGAAGTATCAGTTCTGACTTGTTTGTTCGCGCGCACTCTGCTGGGACTCATTCCCTCAGTAGCGCGTTCACACCAATCCGTTTGCCCGCGCGTTTGCCCCTCATGTAGAATCTGGATGCTCACACTAGCCTCGATGTTTAGGATTTTGACCAAGCGCTGATCCAGCTGCTACAAGCAGGTTCCAGCGTTTCCGGATTCCAGCAGTCAGTATTCAGTGGAGGTGCGAAACGTGGCAGCGCTGGTGATGGCTGTGGTGCTGCGCAATGCACTTTCAGCAAAGCGATGCTTGGTGTTTGTGAAGCTCATTTTTAGAGGGGACCAGTCAATATGGCGACGGATGTAGTCACAACCGAGGCAGCAGGAATTAAGCCGGATACGTCGGGCATCGGCGGTCATCCGGCTGGTCTCACAACGCTGTTTCTCACCGAGATGTGGGAGCGCTTCAGCTATTACGGGATGCGCGCGCTGCTGGTGCTGTTCTTGAAGGCAGCCATCGAAGAAGGCGGGTTCGCGTTGAGCGCCGTGACGGCTACGGCGATTTACGGGCTGTACACTTCCAGCGTCTACCTTGTCATGCTTCCGGGCGGCTGGATCGCTGATCGCATTCTCGGTTATCGAAGAGCGGTTTTCGTTGGAGGAATCATAATCGCTGCCGGACACTTCAGCATGGCGCTCGGGTGGGTTGTGAGCTTTTACCTTGGGCTCGTGCTGATAGTCATCGGCACTGGTTTGCTCAAGCCGAACGTCAGCGCAATCGTAGGCGATCTCTTTCCCGAAGGTGGAGCGCGCCGCGATGCCGGCCTCTCGATCTTCTATATGGGCATCAACCTCGGCGCATTCATCGGACCGCTTGTGTGCGGCTACCTCGGCGAGAACATCAACTGGCATCTCGGCTTTGCAGCAGCGGGCGTGGGAATGGTCTTTGGTGTGATTCAGTACAGAATGGGTTTCAAGCGGATGGGAACGGCTGGAGTGAGGCATCTTGATTCGAGAGAGCGAGTCCGAGCTCTTAGAACATTGATGTCCGGCATTGCGCTTGTTGTGCTGATCGCTATAGTCCTGGGGTTGCTCAATTCGCGAGGCGTGGTAGACCTCAATCCCAAGAGAGTTGCTGAATCACTTGGCTTCGTCATAGCGGCGATCGCGATTTTTTATTTCGGCTATCAACTGATCTTCGGCGGATTCGACGCAACCGAAAAGAAACGAATCGTTGTGATCCTCGTTTTATTTCTCGCCGCGGCGCTGTTCTGGGCCGGCTTCGAGCAAGCGGGCTCGTCGATGAACCTATTCGCGAAGGACTACGCGAACCGTGTTTTCTTCAGCAGAGAGCTTCCGGCCTCGTGGCTGCAGTCGGTCAATCCTCTTCTGATAATCGCATTCGCTCCGTTGTTTGGTTCGCTGTGGGTGAGGCTTGGACAACGACAGCCTTCGATCCCGGCGAAGTTTGCGCTCGGTCTCATTCAACTGGGAGTCGGCTTTGCAGTGATGGCATGGGCTTCGACTTACGCAGGTGATGCTACCAATCCACACAAGGTCAGCGCGGCGTGGCTCATCGCGACCTACTTCTTCCACACAACCGGTGAGCTTTGCTTGAGTCCAGTGGGACTGAGCGCAATGACTAAGTTGTCACCCGCAAAGCTTGTCGGCCAGATGATGGGCATCTGGTTCCTTGCCACTTCTTTTGGGAATCTGATGGCGGGCTTGCTTGCCGGAAAGATGGAGAGCATGGGGTTGGTTCAGTTGTTCAGCTCTGTCGCCCTTTGGACGGTCTCCGCTGGTCTCATTCTCTTGCTCATCAGCCGTCCGGTGAAGCGCTTGATGGGCGGAGTGAAGTGACCCGCCGCGACCTTGTTGGCGCCGATCTGCTATCATCAGACAAGTGAGGAACGCCATGTCACAGACATTGATTTCGGAACCGCCTGGATTCAGCGAGCTCTCCAAGGCAGATCAGGCTCAGTATCTCCGGGCGCTTTGGGACCGGATTGCTGAAGCCCCGGGAGAGTTACCTGCTCCCGAGAGTCACCTGCAACTTGCCGAAGAACGGCTTAGTGATTACCGGAAGGATCCCAGAAAAGCGCGCTCAGCGTTTGAGGTACTTGATCGTCTGGCGAAGAAGTCCAAGTGAAGCGCACCGGCTCAAGAGCAACCCGATCGTCGATGCAGACGTCGAAGCGGCTTTCCAGTGGTACGAGAGCGAAAAAGAGGGGCTTGGCTATGAGTTCTTGGACGAGCTTCGAGCCGCATATCGACGGATCAGGGATGGCCCTTTAAAGTATCAAGTGCTGAGATCAGGCATCCGACGGGCGATGACCAGGCGATTCCCCTACGCAATCTACTTCTCAGTTGGGGAACCCTAATCGTCATATTGGCGGTGCTTCATGCGGGGCGAGATCCGGCCGTCTGGCAGCGACGCATCGAGTAAGACTTATTGCAAGTCGCTCCACGTAACCAGTCAGTGCTTTAAAGTTTTCACTTTTTTCTGCAACCGATGAACCTCAAGGCAGCTTATGACGAAGCCGAAAAAGGACGACTCAAACGTTCGGCAAGCGTCGCCCGGTCGGCGGGCATCGTCAGCGTCGCGGTCATGTCCAGTCGCGTGCTCGGGCTCGTCCGCGAAATGGTCTTTGCATATTTTTTTGGCGCTTCTAGGAGCATTGCTAATGACGCCTACGTCATCGCGTTTCGAATCCCAAACCTCCTGCGCGATCTGTTCGCGGAAGGCGCGCTGTCCAGCGCTTTCGTAACTGTCTTCTCCGATTACCTCGTCACCAAAGATGAGAAGGAAGCGTTCAGACTTTCCAACCGCGTCGCCACAACTCTCATAGTCGTGCTCGGAATACTGGTTGTCCTCGGCATCATCTTTGCCCCTCAGGTCGTAAGCGCCATCGCACACGGGTTCGAAGGCGATCAGGCCAAGTTTGATCTGACGGTTCGGCTCACCAGAATAATGATGCCGTTCATCCTGCTTGTAGCTTTGGCTGCGCAAGCGATGGGGGTGTTGAACGCGCGCGATCGCTTCGGCGTGCCTGCGATGGCGTCAACCTTCTTCAACATCGGCTCCATCATCGGCGGTCTCGCTACCGCGGGGTTCCTCACCGACCCGACCTTCGCCCATCCGGTGAGGTCGATTATCGAAAGGCCAACCGAAGGTATCATCGGCATGGGTTATGGCGTGCTGATAGGCGGTTTTTTTCAATACGCATTTCAGTGGCCGAGCTTACGCAAGGCAGGCTTTCGATTTCGTCCGATGTTAAGCTTCAGCGATCCCGGAGTGAGGCGCATCTTTTCGCTGATGGGGCCGGCGGTCATCGGCGCAGCCGCAGTTCAGGTGAACGTGCTAGTGAACAGCAACTTCGCTTCTGGAATTCCGACCGAGACCGGCAGCGGCCCGGTCTCGTGGTTGAACTATTCGTTCCGTCTGATGCAATTCCCCATCGGCGTCTTCGGCGTAGCAATCGCGACTGCCACGTTACCATCGATCTCCCGCAGCGCGGCGCTCAAGGATGTGAGTGAGTTCCGTCACACACTTGCGAGCTCCATCAGGTTGGCTTTTTTGCTGACAATCCCTTCGGCGGTTGGGCTGATCGTTCTGGGACGCCCGATCATCGCCTTGATCTACGAGCGCGGCCACTTCGGGCCAGCCGACACGCAGCGCACCGCGTCCGCTCTAGCGTTTTATGCGATCGGGCTAGCGGGATATTCGGCGGTGAGGATCTTGGCTCCGGCCTTTTACGCGCTCAACGACGCGAGAACGCCGATGATGATAAGCCTGTTGTCGATGGCGACAAACTTCGTGATGAACTGGATGCTGGTCGGCGTGCTTCAGGAACGCGGGCTCGCGCTTTCGACTTCGACGGTCGCGTTGATGAACTTCGCTCTGCTTTACGCAATCATGCGGCGACGAATCGCCGGCGTAGAAGGAGGCAAAACGGCGACCACGGTCGGCAAGATTCTGTCTGCGTCTGCGGTTATGGGCGTCGGATGCTGGTTTATTAGCGGCGCCATCGCCAAGGCTGCGGGGCCTGGCTTCGCGGCGCGCATCGTGAATGTCGTCGTCTCGGTTTTTGTTGGGGCAGCGATTTTTTATGTTGCCGCTTCGTTATTTCGCGTGCAGGAATTAAGAGCGGCCACTGATATCCTTCGAAGAGGAACGCGCAAAGGTCCAATCAGGAAAGTCTAAGACGCATTGAGGCTAAGCTCACCAGTGGAACCGGTATGCCGCTTTATCGAGAGTATGAAGGACCGAACTTCGCTCCGGCCGATTACGTCTTCAGCATAGTCCTGCGACTCAGCGATTGCGCGTATGTCGAACCATTCTGTTTCTGCCACGTTCAAGAATGCGCTGACAATCTTCGGGTCAAAGTGCCCGCCTGAATTGGCGGCTATTTCCTTCCTCGCGTCTGCATAAGAGCCCGCCGCCCGGTAAGGTCTGTCACTGGTTATCGCGTCGAATGCATCGGCGACGGCGAAGATT
>DATFWM010000371.1:0-2873 GCA_035259295.1 Blastocatellia bacterium
CCAGCGAGACCACAAACTCCTCGCGATCGTGGTCTACGGCCAAAGGCTGAACCTGAAACATCCACCCACTGCCGTGGGTGGGATTACGCGAAAAGATGACGCGCACCCACCCCGATCCATATCCTTGAAATTCCCGCCCAATCTCGCTAGGTTACACGGTTGCTTTCAAGCACTAATTAATTCGACTGAGAGAGAGGAAGATAATTCGTGCATCGATTCATTGATTCCTGGCACAGCCCAAGCTTGAACAAGCCAATGGAGATCGTCACCTACGGGCACTGGGGATTTCCATTGCTGATGTTTCCTACCGCCGCCGCTGACTTTCTTGAGTACGAGCGCTTTTACGTGATCGACGCAATTCAAGACTCGATCGACTCGGGCAAGGTGAAGGTCTTTTCGATAAACAGCATCAACCGCGAAGGCTGGCTCAATCCCGACCTGCATCCGAAATACAAAGCGCTGCGGCAGGTTCATTACAACAAGTACATCACCGACGAAGTCGTCCCGTACATCTGGAACAGTTGTCAGGGACGAATTGGCATCATCACCGCCGGCGCGAGCCTTGGGGCGTTTCACTGCGCGAATCAACTCTTTCGCCGACCCGATCTGTTCGCGGGTATAATCGCGATGAGCGGGTCATTCGACATTCGAGGCTATTATCACGGCGACTATTACGACGATAACGTTTACTTCAACAACCCGGTTGATTATCTGCCAAACCTGGAAGGCTGGGACCTTGAGGCGCTTCGGCACAAGCAGCACATTCACATCGTCACCGGGCAAGGGAGCTACGAGAACCCCGACGCGTCGCGCAGATTGTCGGGGATCCTTTCAGCGAAAGGAATCCCTCACGAGCTGGACCTGTGGGGATATGACATGCCGCACGATTGGCCAACCTGGCGAGAAATGATGCGATATTACCTCCAGTCGAAGTTCTAAGGATTGAAGATTGAGGATCGAGAATTGAGGATAGAGGATCGATGGGAAGGCTTGTTGGTCAGGTGGTGATTGTAACCGGCGCTTCGGCGGGAATAGGCGAAGCTACCGCGCGGACGTTGGCAGGCGAGGGCGCGACTATCGTGATGTTCGCTCGTAGGAGCGATCGACTCGAAGCGCTCAAGCAGGAGATCCAATCGAGCGGCGGGAGCGCGCTTGCCGTAGTTGGAGACGTGACAAAAGAGGAAGATCGCGAGCGGTTGGTGCGAGAGACGCTCGACAGCTTCCGCAGGATTGACGCGCTGGTGAACAACGCCGGTTACGGTCAACGCGGCCCGATAGAACTAGTACCGATTGACGCGATTCGACAAAACTTCGAAACGAACCTCTTCTCGCTCATCGCGCTCACACAATTGGTGATTCCACAGATGCGTAAACAGCGGAGCGGGCGGATCATCAACGTCAGCTCGGTAGCCGGACGGATCGCGCGGCCGCTTTCCTCGGCTTACGACGCCACGAAACACGCTCTGGAAGCCATTTCTGACGGAATGCGCGGCGAGCTTTCGCCGTTCGGCATAAAAGTGGTGGTCATTCAGCCGGGATTCATCGTTACTGAGTTCCTCGATGTTGCGAACGAAAACGTCCGCGACATCACAGAGCACGCCGGCCCCTACGCTCCGTTCTTCGATGGGTTGGCAGAAGGCTTCAAGCGGGTGCGCAAGATGGCGGGCCGGCCCGAGGACATCGCCGAAGTAATCGTCAAAGCGCTGTGCTCAAACAATCCACGCGCGCGCTACGCGGCACCAGGTCACGCTCGGCTCGCGCTCACACTCAAGCGATGGTTGCCGGCCAGCTTGTTTGATTACATTCTCAGCCGGCAATCAGGCGTCCCCGAAAAACTAGTTTGACACTTGCCGTGGCGCCCGAGCGTGGTGATCTCGCTCTACGCAGCTCTTTCGGGATCGAGCGTCGACAGCAGTTTCACAAGATCGTCGGCGTGCTCTTCTTCCTTCTTGAGGATGTCTTCGATCAGGCTCCGCGTCGTCGGATCGTCGTTCCCAAGCCAGCGGACAATTTCTGAATAGGACTCGACGGCGATCCGCTCAGCCACTAGATCCTCGCGAATCATATCGACCAGCGAGCCGCCTTCGACATATTCCGAGTGGCTGCGAGTTGCCAATCCCTCCGGGTTAAAATTAGGCTCACCTTGCAGTTGAGTTATGCGCTCGGCGACCTGGTCTGCGTGCCCCTGCTCATCGTTTGCGTGTTGCAAGAACTCTTGCGCGACAGGCTCGGCATGAATGCCGCTCGCCATGTAATAGTGACGCTTGTAGCGCAGGACACATACCAATTCGGTCGCCAGCACTTCATTCAACACCGCAATCACCCGCTTGCGGTCCGCCTTGTAGCCCTCGGTGATCGCTCCTTGCTCGATATGCTGCCGAGCCCTCCGCCGAATCTCTTTTACATCCGACACGAATGCGCTCATCATGTGCTCCTTTTCGTTCAACACCCACTGCAATCACAAGTCGAGTTCAACTTTTTCATTCTCGCAGTGAACCTGCGTGATCATCAAGGAGCTGATTGTCGGTTGGGGAAAAGATCAACTCACCGGGAGGCCGAGGCGCTTAATTAGATCGGTGAATCGCGGGTCTGGCCGGAACGGATCAAACATTGGCTCCACCTTAAGCAAAACCATGAGGTTGTCTCGCTCATCGAACGCCTTATCGAACCACGCAAAGGCCTGATCGCTTTCTCCGAGCGCCCCATACAGCGATGCAAACACACTCGGCGCGACATACATGCGCTTTGATTGCTGCTTCAACTCTCCCAGGATCTTTCGCGCCTCCATGGGCTTGCCCGACCGCGCAAAGGCGAGCGCAAGCGAGGCCGGTTCGTCTGGACTGTCTCCTGAGAGAGGAATCGACTTTTGAAAC
>DATFWM010000372.1:0-2592 GCA_035259295.1 Blastocatellia bacterium
AAACAAAGCTCTCAAGCAGACCCGTAGAACCTTATGAAGTGACTTTGCGAATCAATCTTCTCTTTGCCATCAGACGTGCGCACGCGCTCGTAGCTTCCATCCGGCAGCAACCGCCGCGCTTTTACATTGTCGCGCAAGCACACGTCGAGCACGTCCTCTTTCAAGTGCTTTCTCAATCGAGGATCTTCGATGGGCACGACCAACTCGACGCGCCGGTCGAGGTTGCGTTGCATCCAGTCGGCGCTGCCGATGTAAACCTCTTCTTGGCCGCCGTTCAAGAAATAAAAGATTCGACTGTGCTCCAGGAACCGGCCTACGATGCTCGTGACCGTTATCGTATCCGACAGCCCTGGAACACCCGGCCTCAGCGTGCACACTCCGCGAACCAGCAAATCAATTGGCAAACCTGCCTGCGATGCTTCGTACAGCATTCGAATCATCTTCGTGTCGGTTAGGCTGTTGATCTTGATGATGATGCGCGCGGGGTCGCCGTTCTGGTGATGCTCGATCTCGCGTTCAATCAGCGCGGTCATCCGCTCGCGAAGGTTCAGCGGCGCAACCAACAAGCGGCGATACTCGGTTTGTTGCGAAAATCCTGTCAGGTAGTTGAATAGCTCGGTTGCATCAGCACCGAAGCGGCCGTCCGCCGTGAACAGGCCGAGGTCAGTGTAAATCCGGGCCGTCGTCGGATTGTAATTGCCGGTACCAAAGTGTATGTAGCGACGCAAGGAGTCCGCCTCCCGTCGCACAACCAGCGCTAGCTTGCAGTGGGTCTTCAACCCGATCAGCCCGTAGACAACGTGAACTCCGGCGCGCTCGAGCCGCCGCGCCCACTCGATGTTGCTCTCTTCGTCGAAACGGGCCTTCAGTTCGACGAGCACCGCGACCTGTTTGCCGCGCTCGCTGGCATCCGATAACGCCTGGATGACGGGTGACGCCGGACCGGTCCGGTACAACGTCATCTTGATCGCAAGCACGTCCGGATCTACCGCAGCCGTGCTGATGAAGTCGATTACCGAAGAGAACGAGTTGTAGGGATGGTGCACGAGCACATCTTGCCGTTTGATTACGTCGAAGATCGGCTCGTTCGTTTTGAGTGCAGCGGGCACCGAGGCAGTGAAAGGTTTGTCCTTCAGATCAGGCTGATCGATTCTATACAGCGCCAGCAAATCCGGTATGTTTAGCGGGCCGTCGATGGCATAAACGTCATCAGCAGTGAGCCGCAATGAGCTTGCAAGATACCTCACCATCTCGCCGGGCATCGACGAGGCGACTTCGAGCCTTACCGCGGTGCCGAATCGCCGCTTGCGCACCTCACGCTCGACTGCTTGAAGCAGGTCACTCGCTTCCTCTTCGCGAATCTCTATGTCGGCGTCGCGCGTTACGCGAAAGGCGTGCATATCGGTCGCGCGCATTCCGGGGAACAAAACTGCGGCGTTTGCCGCGATGAGTTCTTCCAATAAGATAAACTCGTTGCTCTCTTCCCCGCCGACCGGCACCAGCCGCCCAACCAGAGGTGGCACTTTGACGCGCGCGAAGCGTGCGGCGCCATTAGGTTCGATCATCACGCCGAGGTTCAGGCTGAGGTTCGAGATGTAAGGGAACGGATGGCTCGGATCAACGGCCTGCGGAGTGAGAACCGGGAAGACATTTTCCATGAAATATTCGCCAAGCCCTCGGCGCTCGCGATCGGAAAGCGCACGGTAGGGGCTTACGACGATATTGTGAGACGCAAACTCCGGCAGCAACACTTCCTTGAAGCAGCGCATCTGTTCGGCGAGCATCGGCCGCAAACGCTCTCCGATCAGCTTGATTTGCGCAGCTGGAGTCAGCCCATCGAGAGAGAGCTCGGTTACACCCTCGTCGATCTGCTGCTTCAATGCCGAGACGCGGATCATAAAGAATTCGTCGAGGTTTGTTGAAAAGATCGACGAGAACTTTAGGCGTTCGAGCAGCGGCTGAGATGAATCGAGTGCTTCTTCGAGCACCCGGCGATTGAACTCCAGCCAGCTGGTCTCGCGATTCAGCAGAAGCTTGCGCGAGAGGAAGAGCGTCTGCGGAAGCGTGACCGGTTGCGGTCCGCTGTCCTCGTTTCTATGATGTCGCTTGAGTGCGTCTGTCATCTGGTCGGAGCCAAGAGTATAACATTGACACCACCGCGCGCTCCACGTATATAACTCGTCACTTCATCACCAATGAGAGCAGTTGTGCAGAGAGTGACTGGAGCGCGGGTCACGGTTGCCGGCAGCATCGCCGGCCAGATCGGCGTCGGGCTTGTCGTGCTGCTGGGGGTCGCGCGTGACGACGAGGACCGCGCTGCAATTTACCTTGCGGACAAGACAGTCAACCTGCGCGTCTTTCAGGACGAGCAAGGAAAGATGAACCGCTCGATCCTGGATATCGAGGGTCAGATGCTTGTCGTTTCGCAATTCACGCTGTACGGCGACGTGCGTCGGGGGCGCCGGCCTTCGTACACCGAAGCTGCCGAGCCGGACAAGGCAAACAGACTTTATGAATATTTCGTCGAGCGCGTGAGGTCGTTCGGCTTGAAGGTGGAGACGGGAGTCTTTCAGGCGATGATGGAGGTGAGTT
>DATFWM010000373.1:0-9525 GCA_035259295.1 Blastocatellia bacterium
GCGGCTTGCTCTGAACCCGTACGTTAACGAGGACCTGTGGATATCGGGTCAACTGTGACGCAAGCTGACCAAGAGTTTGACCTGACCCTTTTATCGCGCCAAGCAATTGAATTGCAGTGATCATCCCGTCGCCGGCGAGCGAGATGTCCGGGAAAATGATGTGACCCGATTGCTCACCGCCCAGCTTCGCCCCTCGCGCCAGAAGTTCTTCGAGCACATAGCGATCACCCACTTGCGCGCGAACCAGCTGGATGTCACGCTCCTTCAGCGCCAGCTCGAGACCGAGGTTGCTCATCACAGTAGCGACCACTACGTTGCCGGCGAGCAGCCCTTGCGCTCTCAGCTTGTCGGCCAGAATCAGCAAAGCTGCGTCGCCATCGACAATCTTTCCTGCTTCATCCACGAACAGTGCGCGATCCGCGTCGCCGTCAAAAGCGATCCCCAGATTGAGCCCCCGTTCCTCAACAACACGCTGCAAGCTCTCCAGGTGCAACGACCCGCAGCCTTCATTTATGTTACGTCCGTCCGGCTTGGCGCCGATGACTTCAACACGCCCGCCGAGCCGCTCAAATAACTTCGGAGCGATGTGCGATGCTGCGCCGTTTGCGCAGTCGAGGCCCAGCTTCAGCCCTTCAAGTCTTAACCCGCTGCCTACATCATCGGCGAGATAGCTGACGTACCGCTCTTGGAATTCCTTTTCTGTGTCCGCCTGGTCGCGCAGCCAGCCCGTCGCGCCGCCCCAGTCGTCAACGGCAGCGCCGCTCGCCACGTCCGCTTCTATTCTTCGCTCGGTCTCGTCGTCAATTTTTTTGCCCGACCGAGAGAAGATCTTTATCCCGTTGTCCTGATAAGGATTGTGTGACGCTGATATCACGACGCCGGCATCGAAGGGCTCGGATCGAGTGATGTAAGCAACACCGGGTGTCGTTATCACACCGGCGGATCGTGCCGTCGCTCCGGCGCTTGCGAGCCCGCGCCCAACTGCGAGTTCGATCTGGGGACCCGACTGGCGAGTGTCCCGGCCGATCACAATGCGAGCCGGACGGCCAAGGTCGCGGGCAAGATTCAAGGCGAGAGATCGGCCGATAATCGTCACCGTCTGTTCGTCAAGCGGAAATCGACCGGCCACTCCTCTGATGCCATCAGTGCCAAAGAGTCTCAATGAATGCTCCTTAGGGAATGAATAATATCGCCACTACCAAGGGCTTGAAGTTCAGCAGGCAAGGATGCCTGCGCTCCCAGGGGTCACCTTACTCGCACCTGTGGTGGTTCTACCGAGCGCACCTCTATCCGGTCGGCGAACGTGGGCGACAGTGTGACCTTGGGCGTAAACTCATGCGACCCGGGTTGATATTGCACCGCCGCGTTTAGATCGGCTGCGGTCATTTGTTCAACCGCCGAGCGCGGCCCGTACACAGTCACCGTGACGAAACTTGGGATGACGCGAGCCCGGGCCGGCGCGCCGAACAGCCCAACCGGAATGTTAGCTATAGCACGTTCCTGGCGAACTTCGCCGATGTTGACCGTGAGCATAACCTTGCGCGCGTTGTCGTCGATTATGCTGAGATTGGGCGAGCCGATGTCAATCGCGACTTGCGCGCTGAAAGTCTCGGTCCGGTCGTTGAGCCTGACGGTCTCCGTTGATACTTCAGTAACGTCCTTCATCTGACTCTCGGCTCCGCCAATCTTTACGGCAGCCGGAACGATTTGCCAGTCGATCATCTGATAGCCCGCAGGCGGCTCCCCTTCGAAGCGAGGTATTATCGTCAGTTCTTTTTGAATCACACGCTCGACTGTGACTCGAATTGTCGGCGGTTCGATCCACTTAACTCTCACGTTGGCAGGCAGGCGGCTGCTTTCGATCTTCAGTGGAATCACGCGGACGCCCGGCTCGACGTTCGACATATCCGCCGTCACGGTCAATTGTCCACCTCTGAGCCCTTCCAAAACGTCGCCCGGGCCTTCCAGAACGACTCGTGCGTTCCGAGTGTCGTACTTTGAGACCGTCAGGTTAGGCATTTCAGGCAAGTCGATTGGCACCCCGTTCAAGACGATTTGGCCCACCGGGCGGGAGGCGACCGACAACCACAAGACTGCGGTGATCAGCAGGGCTAACACCTTCAAGCCCGTATGCTCAAGCACATAGCCTCGGGCGTACTCCTTAACCGCAGTCATGTACTTGTACATCCAGTCCATAGCGATCGCTCATTTGATGAAGGTTTCGCTTACTTGCTCCCTGGCGGCGTCTCGCGAAGCCTCCGGTTTGCGCCGCGCGGGACGGACCGCCTCCACCAGCCCGCGCTGCGGCTCGAGAGCCTCACGAATCAATTCGCGAAGCGACGTGCTGTTCAGATAACGCGTGATCTCGCCGTTTTGAACGAATGAGATGACGCCGGTCTCTTCGCTGACCACCACCGCCGCTGCGTCCGTATCTTCAGTTACACCGATTGCCGCTCGATGCCGCGTGCCAAGCTCCTTTGACAATCTCGGATTGAGGGTGAGCGGGAGAAAGCAGCTTGCGGCTTCGATTCTGTAGTTTCGAATGATCACCGCGCCGTCGTGCAGCGGTGTATGCGGATCGAAAATCGTAATCAGCAAATCGTATGAGAGGGCCGCTCTGAGCACCACGCCCGTGTCGACATAGTTTTGCAGCCCGGCGTTTCTCTCCAGAACAATCAAGGCGCCCACCCTCCGAGAGGACAGCGTCATCGCTGCGAGCACGATGTCGTCGTAGGCCTCGCGGCCCTTCGCCCGCCCGAACCCAAACGGGCCGAGGTTAGATCCCACCCGCATCAGCGCAGAGCGGATCTCCGGGGCAAATATCACGAGGATCGCAAAGCCGAAATACAGAAGCGTATTCCGCATCACGAACTGGAGCGTGTCCAGTCCGAGAATCGCCGAGAGCTGGTAAAGCAACCCGACGCCGAGCAGTCCCACCGCCATCGTAACCGCGCGGGTGCCGCGCACCAGCTTAAGCAGGCCGTAGATGATGGCCCACACGATGACGAAGTCGATCAAGTCAGTAATTCTGAGCTGCTGTAGAAATCGCCACAACTCTGCCGAACGACTCATCTCATTTACCTACAACCAGGTCCTGATAAATCTCAGGAGACATTCACGGGGCTTGCCGCCGCATCTCCATCGGCGCACATCCAAATCTCTCGGTGGCACTAACTGAACTCGAGTGGCGAGAACGCCGTATTGTCCATCCACAACACATCTAACGCGTGGTTTGCCCGAGATGGACTCTAAGTTTTATCGTATCCGCCTCGCTCCTCAGAATCAAGCAAATTCCATTTTGTGAGCACAGGCATATTGTCTTGCTCCTTCGTTCGTCATGGGACGCTAGTCTTGACAATGGATATGGCCTCGTATAGGTTTCAATCTGAAGAGTTTCCTCGGTTAAGCGAGTTTCCTCACGCATGAAAATCTGTCCGCAATGCGGAAGCGCTTCTGATGATCCGATTGAGGTCTGTGCGGTCGATCATTCGGGATTGCTGTCAATCGATGCGAACGCCGATCCGATGTTGGGCAAACTGCTCGATGACAAATACAGGCTCATCCGAAAGATTGGCGAAGGCGGAATGGGTTCGGTGTATCGCGCAGTTCACACCGGGATGGCCCGCACAGAGGCGGTCAAGCTGCTCCCTTCGCTGTCGCCCGGCAAAGACGACGCCGTCGCGCGCTTCAAACGCGAAGCGAAGATGGCCAGCCACATCGATAACGTTCACGCAGTTACGATCTACGACTTCGGACAGACCGACGACGGGATGCTCTTCCTGGCGATGGAATTCATCAACGGTCAACCTCTCTCCCGCGTCATCGCTGAAGAGCGAGTGCTGGCCATTGACCGTGTGGTTCACATAACCAATCAGATAGCCGAGGCGCTGGCCGCCGCTCACGCCCTCGGGATTGTTCATCGCGACCTCAAGCCCGATAACGTAATGATCACCCGCAAAGGCGCGGACGCAGACTTCGTCAAAGTGCTCGACTTCGGAATAGCCAAGGCAGTGGCAGATGATGAGGGAGAGAACTTGACCAAGACTGGGTTTGTCCTCGGGACGCCGGTCTATATGTCGCCGGAACAGTTGCTGGGCGAGAAGCTCGACCCGCGATCCGACATTTATTCTCTGGCGATCATCGTCTACGAGATGTTGAGCGGGCGCTTGCCATTTGAAGGCGACAACCCGCAGGCGGTGATGATGAAACGCGTGATGAGCGATCCAATCCGCCTGCGCGCGGTAGCGTCTTCGATCAGCGAATCGGTGGAACAGGCGGTGATGGTGGGTCTCGCGCGCAACCGAGAGCGGCGTACACCGGATGTCGAAACGTTTGCCTTAGAACTGAGCCGCTCGCTTCATATAGGCACCCAGCAAATGGGCGCAGCGATCACCTCAAGGCTCGCGGACGCAGGAGCCGCAAGAGAGACTCGGGAAGTGACCGGCGTGATGACGAGCGCCAGCGGCAGCCAAACAGCCTCGCCGTCGGGCGCGCTTGCCTGGGCGCCAACCGAAATGAGTCAAGCCGTAGTGCCGCCTCAAGTCATCGAGCAGACTGCATCGCCACCCATCACAGACCGAGACCGGGTTTCGAACGTACGCGATAACCAAATAACCACGAAGCAGCCGCCGCGCGCGAACAAGGTTGTTTGGGCAGGGAGCTTGTTGGGCATTGTGATTGTCGCTGCAGTTCTGTACGTTGCCTTCGCATCCGGGTCGTCGGCGGGTTTTACGCTGGTGGTGAAGGGCGCGCCTCCTGGAAGTCAGATTTCTGTCAATGAGTCTCGCCGTGACGCAGTCGTTGCAAACGGCGGACTTAAAGTGGTGGGTTTAGAACCAGGTACAGCACACGTCCGCGTTTCGCACGAAGGCTATGCCGATTTCGTGACTACGGTAACGGGAGTCAAGGGTGAGGTGCAAAGTTGCGAAGCGGAGTTGTTGCCTGAGATCAATTATCCTGCGGCGATGGTGCCGATTCCGGCGGACGTTTTCGAAATGGGTTCAGATAAATTTGAAGACGATGAGCGTCCAGCGCACAGCGTTTCACTACCTGCGTACTACATCGACAAGTACGAAGTGACAAACGCGCAATACAAACAATTCTGTGATGATACTCATAGAAAATATCCGCCGGATCCTTCGTTCGAGCCGAACTACTTCAGCGCGAAACCTCAGTACCCCGTATTAGGGGTCACGTTTGAAGACGCCCTGGCCTATGCGAGCTGGGCGGGCAAGCGCTTGCCTACCGAACAAGAGTGGGAGAAGGCGGCGTCCTGGGACCCGGTTTCTCGCAGGAAACGTTTATACCCGTGGGGAGATGAATCGGCGGAGGGGAACATTGGCACCGGAAAACCTGCGCCAGTCGCTGAGGCTAACGGAGACCGCAGTCCGTACGGAGTTTTCAATATGGGCGGAAACGCGCTTGAATGGGTCGACGCTGCATACAAGCCTTATCCGGGAAACGAAAAGCCCGATCCTGCTTATCAGAAGGATGAGCGCGTCGTGAGAGGTGCTTCGTTCCTGCAAGCCATAAACAAGGCCCGTACCTCCTACAGAGACCATCTCCCGAGGATCTTTCCTGAAGGGAAGAGCACACCAGTGGGCCTGCGATGCGCCATATCTGCGAACGATCCCAGAATCCAGTCGCTCGTCCACGAGCGTAGTAAATAACGACAGAGAAGGCTATGCCATTTCGATTATTGAGAATCAGCGTGATCGCGGCGGGCATTGCCGGATTGGTCGCTTCCGGAATCCTGGGGGATCGGGCAGAAGCGCAAAAAGAAGGCGCTCCGCTGTGGTATTCGGTCGTCAAGGTCAATCGAGTCAAGAAGCCTGACCGCCAGTCTCCGCATCACACGATACAGAGGGCCGCGCTTCTCACTTTGCAGTGGCACTTGCTGCAGCGGGGCGACGGCAACACGCAAAACCAAGTCAATGCACGCAAGAAATTTGAGGCCGACGACCAAGTCAAGTTGGCGGTCACCGTCAATCAGAATGGCTACTTGTATATCGTCAACCGTCCAGAGGGAAAGGACGGCGTTCTGCTATTTCCCGATCTCCGGATCAACCAGGGCGATAACCAGGTGCTCAAGGACAAGGAGTACATCATTCCATCTTACTGCCCCGGATATGAAGACCCTAACGATTGCTGGTTCAAGATAACCCCTCCGGCCGGCACCGACACGATGATCGTGATCTTCAGTCGCGATAAGATCACCACGCTTCCGAATAAGATCGACAAGCCTAATAGCGTGGTGAATCGCTCGGTCGTCGAGGATTTGATAGCAAGCTCACAGCAAAGAGTTAAACAGGTGACCGGCGACCTTGCCATTCCTCGCAAGAAGAGTGTTCGCTACGCGACGCGCGTCCAAAATACAAATCCCAGAGACAACGAGGAGCTTATCGCAACAATCGAACTCACGCATGGTGAGTGAGCGCGAAAGAACGCGAAAGAAAAGGAGTGCCAATCATGAAACATTTAATCACGAGTATCGTTGCCGTGCTGTTCATCGCCGGCGGTTTCGCGTCCACCTCGGGCGCCGAGAAGAGATCTCAAAAGATCGACGAGGGCAAACGCGCGCGCGGGCTGTTCATAAGCAAACGATCAGACGCGATGAGCATTATCGTTTACAAGAACGACGGTGGGACGCTGGTACCGGTCGACCCTAGCAATCAATTCAAAGCGGGAGATCAGATCAAGCTCCAATTTCAAAGCAACTTTGACGGATACGTCTACGTGGTGAATATTGCTCCAAGCGGCAAGCGGTGCGTGCTTTTCCCCTATCCTGACGCCGCAGACAACGCAGTGCGTTCGGACGAGAAATACGATATTCCCCCGGGCGGGGATGCGATTGAGTTCGACGAAGAGAAAGGGACCGAAGTGCTTCAAGTAATCATGTCGCGCGGTCGTATCGCATATCTGGACGCGGCGCTGAAGGAGCCCGGCAGGTGCCTTTCGGAATCGGCTTCCGCGGCTGCGTCCGAGCTGCAGGCAGGTATCGTAAAGAATGTCACACCGGTAGTGCCGCGCGACAGTTCGGTTCGCGCTCGTGATATCATTCTCGCTCCGGGCAAAGACAAGGATAAGAGCGGTTCAGTGGTCGCAATCCCCGAAAATGGCGGCGGCGGCAAGCTCAAGCCTGGTGAGATCGCGCCGTTCGAGCTCAGGCTCAAGCATAATTGATCTGACTGTGCGAGATAAACTGACACTCGCGGCCGCGGCGATCCTCGCCGCGGCTGTGCTAAGCGAGTCGGCTGTTTCGGCCGGCGGCCTTCAGTCTGCAAAGAAAGAACCAAACACCTCACCGGAATCGCTCTCGCTGGTCCGTCAGGCCATCTCTTCAACGGGACTGATCCTCGTTCGCAACTCGAACGACGCTTCCAGCCCGCGCCCCCGAGGATCGGCGGTCGTCGTGCGCAGCGACGGCGTCGTCGTTACAAACCTCCACGTAATCATCAGCGACAGGACCAGCGCCTTATACGACCAGATTCACTTTAGTCTTTCTCGCGAGGGCGATCCAATCTCCACCCGGACTCGCTATCGGCTTAAGCCGCTCTTGATCAACAAGGAATACGATTTGGCTCTGCTGCGCGTTGAGTTTGATGCATCCGGCAATCCGATTCCAAAGTCATTCACCTTTCCAACTATCGAGATCGCTGATTCGCGAAAGATCAAGGTGCTGGATGACCTGTTCATAATCGGCTATCCAGAAAAAGGCGGCTCGACCGTCACCGTCAATCGCGGCACCGTCGAAGGGAAGGACGTGCTGGCGAATTGGATCAAGACCGACGCTCGCGTGATTCACGGCAACAGCGGAGGCGCGGCGGTCAACATCGAGGGCAAGCTGATCGGGATTCCGACTAAGGTAGTTGCCGACGATCAGCCCGTACATCGTGACGCCGACGGCTTCCCCGATGAAGTCAAGCATTTCGGCGCGGTAGGTTTCTTGCGACCCTCTCATCTTGTCGCCGAGATGCTCGCGCAGGTCCAGAAGGATGCGAAGGGCGGTTCGCCTGCCTCGGTGCAGATCGTCGAGTCCTCGGCAGTGATCTCAGTTCGGGGAATCGTCAAGTCCGCTACCACAGGTAAGCCCATTGCGGGCGCGCTGATAGGACTCCTTCCGCTTGGGGAGAGCAGTGTAACAGAGAGCACGTTGCTGGCGTGGGGCAGCACGAATTCCGAGGGAGAGTTCAAACTGAACAGATCGGTACCTCCAGGCCGCTACACACTGAGGGCGAAAGCGCTGGGATACCACTCCTACACGCGCGAAGTCGAAGTCGGTCCAAAGGCTTTAGTCCTGACCATCGAAATGCGCGCCCCAACGGATTAGGTGATAATGCTTTTTCGCTCTTGCTTGCGGATTTGTTTGTGGTTAGAATGAAACCGCGTGGACGATCGAGGTCGGCAGGTCCGCGCAGCAGCAGCAGTGCCAAGCCGACCATTCCGTTTAGCAAGTTTTCTGATAAGCAGTGGCGACAGCGCATGCCGCCTGATGTCCGGCCCTCAGTTCGAGACCGGGCTTAACCCCACATCCCTGGGGGACAACAGTCATGAAAAAAAGATTCGCGTGCGCTTTCTTGACCGCGCTGCTGGTTGTAGCGCTGTCCCAACTTCTCGCTGCCGTATCCGCTCAACAAGAGAACAAACCCTCCGGTGCGGGAGCTAAGGTCGAGAACGAAAAACCCAAGCCTCCCGATGCGGCTGCAAAGGCAACCGTAGATGATAAAGCTTCAACCGCTAAATCCGATGACAGCAAAGCCCAGATTGCAAAGGACGGGAGACTCCAGCTTGCCACGGACATAGTCAACGTGACCATCAGCGTGACCGATCCGTATGGGAGATTCGTCACCGGCCTGGGCAAAGATCATTTTGAAGTATTCGACGACAAGGTTAAGCAGCAGATCGCGCACTTCACCGACGAAGACGCTCCGGTTTCTCTCGGCATCGTCTACGACGTGTCAGGCTCGATGAAGGAGCGCATCAACAGGTCGGTTCGCGCGCTTCGGCGATTCATCGAGACTTCGCACCAGGATGACGACTTCTTCTTGATCGCGTTCAACGATCGGGCGAAGCTGATTCAGGACTTCACGGTTTCGGGCGATAGCGTGCTTGGCCATCTGATGTTCGTCGCGCCCCATGGCTCGACAGCGCTCTACGATGCGGCATACATCGCCGTTGAAAAGATCCAACAAGGCCGTCACTCCAAGAAGGCGCTGCTGATAATCTCGGACGGGCAGGACAATAACAGCAGATATACCTACAAGGAGCTTCGCAACAGGGTTAAAGAAGCGGATGTTCAGATTTACGCGATTGGGATCACCGACCCTGCAAGCGACTCGCTGGCGGGGTTTGGGCGTTCGGTGCTCGAAGAAATTACTCGCATGACCGGAGGCCGAGCGTTCTTCCCGAACGCTTATAACGAGCCGGAGCTCATCGAGATATGCACGCGCATCGCCTTGGAGCTTCGACATCAATACTCGATCGGGTTTTATCCGACGGACGTTCAAAGCGAAGCGAAGTGGCATA
>DATFWM010000374.1:0-4156 GCA_035259295.1 Blastocatellia bacterium
TGGTAATCGCTACCGCCTGTCACCAACAGCCCGTGACGCTCGGCAATCTCGACGTAGCTTGCGCGCTGGGAAGGAGAGTGCCGGCTATACAGCGCTTCAATGCCGTCAAGCCCAAACTCGACCAACTCGGCAATCAAACCGTCAATCTCCTCAACCGACGAGAGATTCAACTGATAGGGATGTGCGAGCACCGCGACTCCGCCGGCCTTATGGATGAGTGCTATCGAGTCAACCGGAGAGAGCCGCGCTTTTTCGACATAAGCGGCGGCCCCTTTTTTCAAATACTTATCGAACGCGTCGCTGACGCTTGCTGCGTAACCCTTTTCAACCAACACCCGAGCAAAATGCGGTCTGCCGACGACTTCGTTGTCTGCAACCCGAACTACCTCGTCGTAACTGACGTCAACTCCGAGCGTCTGCAGCCGGCCGGCGATCTGCGGATTTCTCTCTTCACGCGCTCTCTTCAATTCATCGAGCTTCTCAGCGAACGCTGCCGACGCATCTTCTACACAGTAGCCGAGTATGTGCATGGTTCCGGGAGAATACTCGGCGCTGATCTCAATGCCGCAAACGAATTCGACTCCAAACCGATCTGCCGCCGCTCGTGCTTCTGGAAACGCCGCCACCGTATCGTGATCTGTGATCGCAACAGCTCGCGCCCCTTTCGCGCGAGCCCACTCGAACAACTGCTCAGGGCTCGCGCTGCCGTCCGAATACGTCGTGTGAGTGTGTAAGTCGATCGCACCAGCAGACATCGCTCCCGATATTATCCGCCGCCGCCGTGCTCAGTCAATTGAAGAAAAATTACTCGCATCGAAATCTCGGGAGTCGCAACTGAGGTCGGTTTCGTGACGACGCCTTGAAACTGGCTCTGGGAGCCAGTTTCAAGGCCGCTGCCTTGTAAATGGCTCTGGGAGCCGTTTACATCCGCACAACAACTACAAAGACAAGCTGTTTCCAACGCAACGCACGCTCTCGCAAACACATTCGGGCATTAGCGTGACGTGCTAGGTGATGCCTTGAAACTGGCTCTGGGAGCCAGTTTCAAGGTTTTGACAATCGTTTGCGATTTCGGTTCGCACCTTCGCGAAAAAAAAAAGTTGACAAAAACCTGAGATGAAAATATAAACAACAACATGTTGTATAGCTTTTTCCCTAGTACACAAGACTAGCAACGCTACAGCATCTTGTATACGAGGCAAATCTAAAAGAAAGGAGAGGCACAATATGGCAACTGCAAAGAAAGGCGGCGCCAAGAAGAAAGGCGGCGCGAAAAAAGGCGGAGCTAAGAAGGGCGCGAAGAAGAGATAGCCCGAGCCGCCACGCAAAAACGGGGGTTCTCTGTGTGAGAACGCGGGGATGGGCGACCATCCCCTTTTTGTCTCCTCTCAATTCAAACCTCAACACCAAGGCTTAACGATCGGCTTCGATCAGCCTTGACTGCCTCTCCGCCGTAAAGGTTTGGTTCCCCATCAGGTCGAGTGTGCCATCTCTTGTGAACCCACAACCACTGCTCCGGATACCGCCGGGCGTACTCTTCAATCACTTTAGTGAACCGCGCTGTGTTGAGCGCGACTTCCTCTTTGAAATCGCCAGTTCGGATCAACGGCACTTCAGGCTCGAAACGAAGACGGTGTTTCCGCGCCCGCTCGTCCCAAATCAAAAAGCCCGGCACAACCGGAGCATCGGCGCGCAGCGCAAACACCGCAAGCCCAGTAGTCGAACACGCGGGTATCTCGAAGAAGTCACAGAAGACGCCTTGATCGGGCAGCGTGTTCACGTCGATCAGCAATCCGACGTCGCCACCTCCTCGCAAAACTTCCAGAACCGGTTTGACTGATCTGTTTTTGTCTATTGTCTGATTGCCCGAGATCTCTCGATAACGTCCGACCATCTCATCCAGCAGGGGATTGTCGAGTGGTCGCACCAGAAAGCTTAGCGGATGACCGTACGCGCCCTGAGCGAACGCGCACAACTCCCACGCCCCGACGTGCCCGGTCAGCAACAACACGCCTCGCCCGCGTCGAGACGCTTGCTCGTAGTTCTCGAAGCCATCGTATTCAACAAGCTTTGATATATTCTGATGAGTGATCTTTGGAAATTGAGAGAACTCGCCGAGCAGTCTGCCGAGATTGTCGAAGACTCGCTTGACGATCGCGCGTCGCTGTGCGGCGCTGAGTTCGGGCATCGCCAGCTCGAGATTTCTGTGGCCCACGCGACGCAATCTGCCGTGCAGATGATAAGCGATCCTGGCGAATATCTTTCCCACAGACATTGCGCAACCGCGCGGCAGGAATCCAAGTACCTTCAAGAGGAGCCAGGCGGGTATGAATTCGAACAGATTGCGAAGGGCGCTTCTCTTTCTGGCAACCACGCGGCCAAACTAGCACGGCGCTTCGAGGGCCGTCAAATTCCCGAGCTTTGAATCACACCCCCGCTTGGTTATTATCAGAATTGCTGGACGACCTGAAGAGGAGACTAGGGATGCAACATGCAGATGGATTCTTGCGACTGGTCAGTGCGTCGAAGAGCCGCGTTCGCGAAAACACTCCAGAAGATGTGCGGCGCAAACAAGAGGCAGGCGATCATTTCTACTTCGTGGACGTGCGCGAAGATAACGAGTGGCAGCGAGGTCACGCGAAAGGCGCGATTCATCTCGGAAAGGGAATAATCGAGCGCGACATCGAGAGTGCGATACCCGACCACGATGCCGAGATCGTTTTGTACTGCGGCGGGGGTTATCGCTCGGCCCTTGCAGCAGATGCGCTGCAGCAGATGGGCTACAAGAACGTTATCTCGATGGACGGCGGTTGGAAGCGGTGGAGCGAACTCGGCTACGCGGTTGAAACGGACTGACATTGGCTTCTGAACTTACCGAAACGCAGCTAGCTGAACGACCACACGTAGTGCTTTCCAAGCGCCGTCGCTGGGTGGTGACAGCCGGCGTCATGCTCGGCATGTTTCTGGCTGCGCTTGAAGCTACGGTCGTCGGCACGGCCATGCCGACGGTGATCGCGTCACTTGGAGGGCTCGATCGATATAGCTGGGTGTTCTCGGCCTATCTGCTCACGTCAACCGTGACTGTCCCGGTGTGGGGACGATTGTCTGATCTTTATGGTCGCCGAATCTTCTACTTAATTGGTGTAGCGTTCTTCTTGGTTGGCTCGGCGTTGTCCGGAGCTTCGCAATCAATCACGCAACTCATCGTCTTTCGCGCAATCCAAGGACTCGGCGCGGGCGCGTTGATCCCGCTCAGCATGACGATCAACGGAGACATTTACACCGTGCGCGAGCGGACCCGGATTCAGGGATTGTTCAGCGGCGTTTGGGGACTGGCTTCGATCCTCGGCCCGCTGGCGGGCGGATTTATCACGGACAACATTTCTTGGCGCTGGGTGTTTTACATCAATATACCTTTCGGTCTTGCAGCGGCTTTGGTCGTCGGGGTGGCGCTTGTAGAGCCGAAACGTACCGAGCGCCGGTCGATCGACTATGCCGGCGCGGCGTGGCTTACAATTGCGATCACGCTTCTGTTGCTTGTGCTTGTGGAAAGCGGCGACCCCGCAATCTGGGGCAAGCCGCTGACGTTGGTTGCCGTCGCGGGGATTTTCATATTCAGCTTCTTCTTTGTACGAGCCGAGAAGCTGGCCGCTGAACCTATTGTTCCGTTCTCGCTTTTTAAGAATCGCATCATCGGCGGCGGTTCGATCACTGCGTTCATGGTGGGCGCTGCGATGTTCGGCGCGCTGTCGTTTATTCCACTTTTCGTTCAAGGCACGCTCGGCGGCACGGCGACCGAAGCAGGAGCGTTGCTGACTCCATTCCTGCTCGGTTGGGTCGTGATGTCTGTCGTGGGCGGGCGATTGATGTTTCGCGTCGGTTATCGCCCGACAATCCTGGCGGGTTTGTTCGTGTTGACCGGAAGCTTCGCAGTTCTTACGACTTTTGATCGCGGCACTCCGCGCTCGTGGCTTGTTGGAGACGTGCTGGCGATGGGCATAGGCATGGGTCTGGTAATGTTTGCGCTTTTGATTACCGTGCAGAATTCTGTGAGCAGAGATCAGCTCGGGATCGCCACTTCGCTCAATCAGTTCTCGCGTTCCATAGGTCAAACTGTTGGAGTCGCGGTGATGGGGACAGTGATGACTCTCGGCCT
>DATFWM010000375.1:0-2224 GCA_035259295.1 Blastocatellia bacterium
GGACAGCTCGCCATGTTGCGAAGGATCGCCGGAGCGCCGATGCGCGGCGAGAACTACTCAAAGGCGGACATTCGTGCGGGCCGCGTCGGCGCCGACCAGACAGCGCCTCGCTTCGAGTTTGATTGAAGCTCTACAGCTCGCCTTCTCCGCACGCAACTTCAACCTGTTGGGAGGTGGTGATGTCGAGTCGTCGCGCATTCCTTAAATTCCTCGCGGCCAGCCCGTTGGCTGCGGCTTTCCTGCCTCTTCGTCGAGAGCTCGCGCAGTCTTCGGACGGCGTGATCTCGAGCCCGGCCGAAGCGCTAAACGTCCTTGAGTTCGAGGCAGCCGCGCGAAAGGCGTTGCCGCCTGCGCACTTCGGCTACATGGCGACGGGCGTTGACGACGACCTTACCCTGAAAGCCAACCGCGAAGGATTCACTCACTACCAGCTTCGGCCTCGCCGTCTTGTTGACGTAAGCCGCGTCGATACCTCCACAGAAATATTCGGAACGAAATGGGACACGCCGATTATTATCGCGCCGGTCGGAAGCCAAAAGGCTTTCCATGCCGAAGGAGAAATCGCAGTCGCGAAAGCTGCACAAGTTAAAAAGACACTGCAGATTCTTTCGACCGTCGCAACATCATCGGTAGAGGATGTCACCGCCGCGCGAGGAGCGCCTATCTGGTACCAGCTCTATGCGACGAGCAGTTGGGAAGCCACTCAAAAGATGATCAGGCGAGCTGAAAACGCAGGTTGTCCCGTGCTCGCATTCACTATCGATCAGCTCGCTGGGCGGAACACTGAGACGCTGCAGTTGCTTCGACGAAGCGATACGCGGCAATGCGCCAATTGTCACGGCTCCGCGTCAGGCCCGATTATGACCGGCCCGTCTTACTATCGCCGCAGGCCGATGTTTGACGGCATCGACATGACGAACATCACCCGCATGACGCCGTCCCTCACTTGGGACTACGTACGCCGCCTCAAAGATTTTACAAAGATGAAGCTTGTATTGAAGGGAATCGTGACTCGTGAAGATGCATTACTGAGTCTTGAGAACGGCGTCGACGGCATCATCGTTTCCAACCACGGCGGGCGTGGCGAAGAAAGCGGGCGCGCCACAATCGATTCTCTTCCAGAAGTGCTCCAGGCGGTCGGGGGCAAGATTCCCGTTATTGTTGATGGAGGCTTTCGCCGAGGCACCGACATATTCAAAGCCCTGGCGATGGGAGCCCGCGCGGTTGCAGTCGGGCGGCCTTATGTCTGGGGGCTTGCTGCGTTCGGCCAACCCGGCGTTGAGCGAGTATTGGACATATTGCGTCGCGAGCTCGAGTTGGTTATGCGGCAATGCGGGACGCGTTCACTAAAGGAGATAACTCCTGCTTACATAACCGACGGCTGGCGGAGAGGCTAGAACTGACGTTCAGACGTTCAGAGTTAAACCTTTAGGTTGCTCTCCAATACGCAAGCTGAAGCTTGAACTCTAAACCAACGACGGAGATCACCATGCAGTTAAACACGAACTACACTCGCGCGAGAATTCTGTGGCTGTTAGCGATTCTCGTTTTGTTTGGAGCAACCAGCCGCGCGCAAGAACGTCCGCAATCTCAAGCGCCGCCCACTCCAACCGACGTCAAGCCCGGCAGTATCACGTTGGAAGATGTGCCGTACCCGCATCCAGTGTCGTACTTGCCTTTGTCCCTGTACGGCCAGGAGGTGCGAATGGCCTATATGGATGTGCCGCCGGAAGGTCAGGCGAACGGACGAACAGTGGTTCTCTTCCACGGCATGAACTTTTTCGGTGAATACTGGGCGGCGACGATCGATGTTCTCCGCAAGCAGGGTTTCCGCGTAGTCGTGCCCGATCAGATTGGGTTTGGTCGTTCATCGAAACCCATCATCCCGTACAACTTTCATGACATGGCGCTCAACACTCGCAAGCTGCTTCAGCATCTCGGCATCGCCAAGGCCGCGATCGTCGGACATTCGATGGGCGGGATGTTGACCGCGCGATTCGCTGCCAGTTATCCGGACATGACCGAGCGCGCTGTGATCTACAATCCGATCGGCCTGACCGATCCGCGTTGGGAACGGCCGTGGCGAAGCACGGAAGAAGCGTACAAGGCAACGCTTGGGATGACCTATCAGCAGGCTTACGCGGGAATAGCTCGCTACTTTGTCACCGGCTGGAAACCGGAGTATGAAAGGTACGTCCGCATTCATTATGCGTGGACGCTGTCG
>DATFWM010000376.1:0-2751 GCA_035259295.1 Blastocatellia bacterium
AGGTCGGCCCACGTAGCGAAGAGTATGCTTCGAGCCAAGCAACTCCCGCAGCCGCGGCTCCATGAATGTCCAGCCGCCCATGTTCTGCGGCTCTTCTTGAACCCATGCAATCTCGCTCGCATTCGAAAAGCGAAGCAGTTCCCCGGTTAGAAGTTTCTTCGGGAACGGGTAGAATTGCTCCAAGCGCAGAATCGCAGTGGTCGAGTCTTCCAGCTTCTTGCGCTCAGCACGCAGATCGTAGTAAATCTTCCCGCTGCACAGAAGCACTCGCGCCACATCCGCATCGTCAACTGAGTCGTCGCCGATGAGCGGAAGAAATCTGCCGCGCATGAATTCGTCCACCGGAGACGCAGCATCAGAGAGTCGCAATAGGCTCTTCGGAGTTATGATCACAAGCGGCTTTTTTGATTCTTGTCGCGCCTGGCGACGAAGCACGTGAAAGTACTGGGCAGCAGTCGATGGATTCACCACCTGCATATTCCCTTCCGCACACAACTGCAAGAATCGCTCGATTCTCGCGCTTGAATGCTCGGGACCCTGACCTTCGTAGCCGTGCGGCAACAACAACACAACGCCGCTCGTCTGGTTCCACTTCTCTTCCCCGGATGCGATGAATTGATCGACGATCACCTGCGCGGCGTTGATGAAGTCACCGAATTGAGCCTCCCACAACACGAGCGCCGATGATGACGCCACGCTGTACCCGTATTCAAATCCAAGGGCGCCGGCTTCAGACAAAGGGCTGTCGTAGATCTCGTACCTCGCGCCGTCTGAAAGTTGGCGAAGCGGCAGCCACTCCTCGCCTGTCTGCGTGTCAGCGAACGCCGCATGTCGATGGCTGAAAGTTCCGCGAACGGTGTCTTGACCCGAGAGCCGCACCGCCGCGCCTTGGATCAGCAGCGAGCCGAATGCAAGCGCTTCCGCCATACCCCAATCGACCGGCGCCTCGCCCTCAACCATCTTCGCTCGCCGAGTCAGCAGGCCGACGATCTTAGGGTTTAAGTTGAAGCCGCGAGGCACGGTAGTGATCGCTCGGGCGATCTTACGAAGCGTATTCTGATCTACACCGGTCTCGATTACTTCCACCGATTCCGGCTCGGGCGTGTGAACGTGAAGCTCGGGATGCTCGCCTTGCTTCTCTACTATAGCCTTTGCGCCTTCGAGCGCATTTTCGTAGCGGCGATAACGCTCCTCCATCAACCGCTCGATCTCTTCCTCGGTCATCACACCTTCGGCGATAAGCTTGCGTGCGTACAGCTCGCGGGCACCCGGATGCTCGCGTATGCGCTGGTACATCACCGGCTGGGTGTAACTCGGCTCGTCGCCTTCGTTGTGGCCGAGCCTGCGGAACCCAATCACGTCGATCACAACGTCCTTGTGAAACTTCTGACGGTAATCGAGCGCGGTCTGCAGCACATTGTAAGCCACCTCGACGTCGTCGCTGTTGACGTGGAAGATCGGCGCTTGAACCATCTTCGCGATGTCAGTGCTGTAGGTCGATGAGCGGCCCTCCTCGGGCGGAGTGGTGAAACCGAGCTGGTTATTGACGATGATGTGAATCGTGCCGCCGGCGGTGTAGCCGGGCAACTGCGAGAGGTTCAGCGTCTCGGCGACGATGCCTTCGCCGGCAAACGCCGCGTCGCCGTGAAGCAGCACTGCAAGCTTGTTCGCGCGATCGCCATCCAAGTCTTGTCGCGCGCGAACTGTTCCTTCGACCACCGGATTGACGAACTCGAGATGGCTCGGATTCGGAACCACCGCAAGCGAGACCTCACGACCGTCGGCGGTCTCGCGCACGCCACTAGCCCCCTGGTGGTATTTGACATCGCCTTGATCGTGAGGGAATTTCGGATGAATCGAGCCTTCAAAGCTGGTGAAGATACGCTCGCAGAACTTCCCGATGATGTTGGCAATCACGTTCAACCGTCCGCGGTGCGCCATGCCTATCGTTATGTCGTCGACGCCGCGCCGAGCCGCGCCTTCAATCAATTGATCGAGGACCGCGATGACCGTCTCATTTCCTTCGATCGAGAACCGCTTCTGGCCGAGGTATTTCCTGCCCAAGAATCTCTCAAATAGCTCGGCTGAAATCAGCTTCCACAGAATCTGCTTCTTCACCTCAACGGGAACGGGCGGCGGCGCAGTTTCAACGCGAGCGCGAATCCATTCTTTCTCCTCAGGACTTTGAATGTTGCGATACTCGATGCCAACCTTGCCGCAGTAGTAATCGTGTAGTCGATCGATGATCTCGCGCAGGGTTGCGGACTCTTTGCCGCCCACTCCGCCTGTGATGAACTGGCGGTCGAGGTCCCAAATCGTCAGGCCGTAGGTCTCGATGTCCAGCTCCGAGTGATACCGGACTTTCTGCCAACGAAGTGGGTCGAGGTCGGCGATCAAATGACCGCGAACGCGGAACAAGTTTATCAGCTCAAACACCCGCGCTTGTTTGCGCACCACGTCACGGCGACGCTCTTCGCCCAGTATCGCGGGATTGACGTCCATCGCCCACCGATAAGGCCGATAGCGAATGCCCAGATCGGCGAATATCTCGTCATAGAATTCGTGCTCGCCGCGAAGGAGTTCGTCCATCAGCGCCAGAAACGCTCCAGACTCCGCGCCCTGCACGATGCGGTGGTCGTACGTGCTGGTGATCGTCATCACCTTGCTTATGCCGATACGCGAGAGTCCTTCGGGCGACATTGCCTGGTATTCCGGCGGATAGCCGATTGCGCCGGTCGCAACGATTACTCC
>DATFWM010000377.1:0-8811 GCA_035259295.1 Blastocatellia bacterium
GACAAAAAGATCAGCAAAGAAGAGTGGGCGAGCAGCCAATTCCCTCCGCAAATGTTTGATCGGCTCGACACGAACCACGACGGTTTCATCGACGAAGAAGAGTTCAACGCGATACGTCGTGGGTTTGGCGGCGGCGGGGGCTTTCAACGCGTAGGCGAGAGTTTGATCAAGCTGCTGGACGCGAACGGCGACGGTAAGATCTCGCGTGAGGAATTTGGGAAGATTGTTTCGCTATTTGACGCGCTGGACAAGGACCACAACGGCGAGCTTAACGCTGAAGAGCTCAACGGGTTCTTCCGCGCGGTGAACGACGCTCAGACGCAGGCGACCGGCGGCGTAGAGCTTAACAACCTGTTCGAGAAATACGATAAGAACAAAGACGGCAAGATTACACCCGAAGAGCTTGGTAACGAGCGGATATTCAAATCGCTGGACTTGAACAAAGACGGTGTCATCACTCGCGAGGAAGCAGACGCCGCTCTCAAGCAGTTGAAGAAGGCTGCTGACGCCAAAAAGGCTCAGCAACCGCCGAATAACTAAGGGGTACTGAGTTCAACCTTCAGGTTGCGCGGCAAGCTAAGGCTTGAACTCTGAACCACATCTTCGAGGAGTGACGGGTCCTAAATCTCATATCTCAGATTTCAAATTTGAGATTCAAGATTTACGGCGCGTCACTCCTCGATTGTTTAATGAGCAAAAAGCATCGCGCGACAGCGCTTCATTCGGATAAACTCCAACAGGTCTATGCTTCGAGCAATCATCTTCGACTGCGACGGCGTGATAGCCGATACCGAACCGATCCACATGGCGTCGCTTCAACAAGTTCTCGCGGAAGAGAATATCGTTCTTACTAAAGAAGAGTACTTCCAACACTATCTCGCCCTTGATGACCGGGCTTGTTTCACGAAAGCGTTTGCGGAGCGCGGCGCTTCGCTCAGTCGCAAAGAACTGGATGAATTGGTCATGCGAAAAGCTCGGCAAGTTGAGCCGGTGATCCGAGCTACGCTGCAACTCTTGCCGGGCGCGGCGGAGTTCATTCGGCAGGCCGCCAGCAACTATCCGCTTGCAGTTGCATCGGGCGCGCTTCGATGCGAGATCGATCTCGTGCTGAAGTACGGCGGTTTGCGCGATTGTTTCAGCGTGATCGTCAGCGCTGAAGACGTCTCGCGTAGCAAACCCGATCCCGAGCCGTTCATCCGAGCGTGGGAGTTGCTCAAGCTTTCGACCGCTGAGAATCTTCGCCGCCACGAGTGCCTGGTGATCGAAGACTCGATTCACGGTGTCAGCGCGGCGCGCAGAGCCCGCATGCGATGCCTTGCAGTGACGAACTCCTATCCTCGTGAGACGCTTCTCAAAGCCGACGCGGTGGTCGACAGCCTCTACGAGTTGAGACTGGAAGACCTTGAGTCTTTAATCTCTCCTAAGTCCTGATTTTGAATTCTCGGTTTATGGACAATCGATACGTCGCATCGTAATATACTCGTCTCATGAAGTGCCATGAGGACGAGGAAGCGGATGCCTCAACCTGTAATCGAAAGCGTTGTGCCAAGCGCGGGAGTCGAGGGAGGTGAAGTCATAATCACCTGCAAGAACTTCGCCTTCTCCACATACGACCGCGTCCGAGTTCGCTTCGGGGACGCTGAAATCAGACCGGTCAGCGCGTCCAGCAGCCGCGTGATCGCGCCCGTGCCTTCGAGCGCGCTGCTGGACAGCGCGCAAGTCCATATCACACTCGAATCGAACGGCTCGATCAGCGAAGGCGTGCCGTTCGTCGTGGGCCAGAAGCTCGCCGAGAACCTCCACCCGGTAGCAAATCCCGCATACGATCGCGACAACGGCGCCATCTACACTACGCTTTCGGGATCGCGCGGGCAGAAGGTTCCCGTCTCGGTTTACAAGATCACTCCTGATGGCGAAAGCGAACCCTTCCTGACTGATTTGATCAATCCTACGGGTTTAGCATTCAGCCCGGCTGGTGAGATGTTCATTACCAGTCGATATGACGGCACAGTTTATCGAGTGACTCCGTTCAAAGAAGCCGAGGAGTTCGCCCACAATCTCGGCATCGCCACTGGCATCGCGTTCGATCCCGACGGTCGGATGTTCGTCGGCGACCGCAGCGGCACGATTTTTCTCGTTAACGAGATCGGCGAGGGCACGCCCTTTGCGACGTTGGAACCAAGCGTCGCCGCTTATCACCTGGCGTTTGGGCCCGACGGCAATTTGTACGTGACCGGGCCGACGCTTTCGAGCTTCGATTCGGTCATACGAATCAGCCCGGATGGCGAAGTGACAAGATTCTTTTCCGGCATGGGTCGCCCGCAAGGTCTGGCGTTTGACCGCGAAGGTAACCTGTACGTCGCGGCAAGCAGGCGCGGGCATCGCGGCATAATCAAGATTACGCCGGACGCAGAAGCCGAGATGGTAGTCGCAGGGATTGGAATCATTGGCTTGTGCTTCGATGATCACGGGAACATGATCGTCGCAACCAACCGTGAGCTATTCCGCATACAAATGGAAATCGAAGGCTACTGGCCATTCTGAGCGAGTTAACTTGCCCTTTAAAGCAGTGAAGTCGCGAATGCTGTTGCTTGCTGCGCTGATCGGCGTTCTAAACGAGCCGGCCTCGGCCCGGCAGGTGTCTCAACCTCCTCAACAAGGGCAGGCCCCTGCAATCGAGCGAGCCGATGAGAAGAAGTCAAAGATTACGTTCGCCGTTTATTTTCTGTCGGACGACCGTAACTATGACATAAACCTCCGACATCAATTCGGGCACATTGTCGCATGGATCGCCGGCTTCTATGATCCAAAAGGCGACAGCCAGGCGCGCATCGGCGCAGAGTATGACTTTCAACACAAGTGGCTGCTGTTTATCCCGACGCTCGAGGTCGGCTCGAACGGAGCATTGGCCGGCTCGCTCTACGCCGAGTTGGGTTCGAAGAACTATGGCATCGTCGGTTACTCGCAAACTAACTTGAAGCCTTTCAACGATCTGTTTTTCGATCCAAGCGAATCGGTGCAATTGGGCGCCGGGAGAAAGATCAACCAGTACGACAAGATTTATGGCTACACAATCTTCGACGTTCGTTTGCATACGCATCAACAGGACACTCACGTGCTGTGGCGGCACAAGCTGAATTCGACCAACGGGATTACTGTTGACGGCTTGTACAAGTCGGGGCACGGCGACGACGGCGCGTACGTGCGCGCAGTCGGGATCGGCGTTTACTACGATCGGCCTTCTTGGTTTTGGAAAGCTTACTACGATCCACACGTGAATTTCTCGAGCCAAACGATGGTGCGTGTGGGAGTCGGTTTAAAATTCTAGTCTGAAACAATGTCGGCTCCGATAGACAGCTCCGCATCCCGAATCTCGCAACCATTAGCTGCTGTTGAGAGCCGCTCTAACGACCCACGCCAGAGAGTTGATCAGGACCTGTTGCGGCGCCGCATCTATGAGTTCAGCGATCTCTCGACATATCGACAGCTTGATCGGTTGATCATCCGCGGCGCCGATCTATTCCTTTACTGGCTGATTCGAGCGATTTGTTCGACGTTGAGGTGGGAAGTGCGCGGTCGTCACCATCTTGACTCAATTATCGACCGTGGGCATCGGCCAATCTTCGCCTCCTGGCACGCTTGTTTACTGGGCGCTACGTGGTTTTTTCGCGAGCGCGGCATCGTCGTCATGTCGAGCATCAGCCGCGACGCCGAATACACCGGCCGGGTGATCAAGCGATTCGGTTACGGCACTGCCCGCGGTTCTTCGACGCGGGGCGGAGGGCGCGCGCTGGCCGAGATGGCCGAATGTTTGAAGAACGGAATCGAGGCTGGATTCACAATCGACGGCCCGCGCGGACCGGCTTACGTCGCCAAACCCGGGGCTGTAACGCTCGCGCGGCATACCGGACAGGCGATCCTTCCGTTTCACATCGCGGCGAGAAAGTACATCGAGCTGCCAAGCTGGGACCGCTTGCAGATACCGCTGCCGTTCACTCGCGCGGCAGTTTTGATTTCCGAGCCAATCTACGTGTCGCGACACGCAAGCAGCGCAGAGGTTGCAGCCAAGCAACAAGCGTTGCAGTCTGCGCTCGGCGATCTGCGTGATGAGGGCGAAGTCTGGAGGAGTTGAGCAGTCAGCTACCCAGCCGGAGCAGCAGTGGTCGCGTCCTTTCTCCTGAAAACTAACACCGTGGGGAATTGGCGAAGAGGATCGGTGATGTCACGCGAGCGTCTCGCATACGCAGCGGCGTCTTTGTCCCAGTAATAACTGGTTTTCTCGGACGAGATAATCTCGGCCACGCCTACCAGGTCGAAGTTGTCTTTGACGAAGCTTTTCATCCACTGAAACACGAGCTGAGGCGAAAAGGGCCGGGCGACCCACGAGCCAGGAGCGAAAACCTGGACAATATACTTCGGGTTTGTCGTCTCGATTTCGTTGATCATCTCTTGCTGCATCTGTTCGGCGTAACTGTGTGACTCCATCAGGCCATACATATAGATGTAACCTGTCGCCGACAATCGATCGGAGTAAAAATAGATCTGCGGCTCGGATCCCAGAACCGCGATGCGATCCGACCGGTCCGTGTGCGACTTGATGTACTCAGCGACTTGAACGCTCTCGGGAAACGCTGCCGCGTTGTAGATCACGCGACTAACTTGTTCCGGCCTCACCTCAAAAAGGAAGTACCCCTGCTGGTACGCCGCGCTCGCAAACGCGATGATGAACAGTGAAATGGGCAAAGCAATAGACGCGATCGGCATATGCCTCTTGCTCAAGAACATGCTCAGCCAACTGAGTGCTGAACTTATCAACAGCGCCAACGCCGGAAGAACTAGAACGAAATAGTGCGGTCGAAAGTAGAGGCCCGGCACCATCGCCAAGAAGGACGCCAGCAGCAGACCGACAAGAAACGGTCTCCACTCGCGAGACTGAGCTTGACCCCAGATCGCGATTAACCCGGCTCCAGACAATAGCCACAACGCGATCGATGCGCCTGCGATTTCTCCTACCTTAACCCAGAAGATGTGCGCGCCTGTTGACAAAGGCATCTCACTAACGTAGTTCGTCGCATACTTGAAGGTCCAGAACCAGAACTTGCTAAATACCCCTGCGCGCCAGAGCAGCAACGCGGTCAGAGACAGCGGGATTGCCGCGCCAAGCAAGAGAGCTGCTGCTTTGGTTGTCAGAGCCCGCAGCGATCCGTTCCTCGCGCGATACTCATCCCAGGCAATGTAACCCGCGGCAAACAAGATAAAGAAGATGCCATGCTGCTTCATCAGAACAGCAATGCCGAAGAGCGCTCCGCTCGTCATCAACCACCAGACGCGCTCGTTGTCGATTCCTTTCAGCAACGTCAGCGAGCCGGCGACTGCAAATAACATCACGAAGTTAGTGGCGTGAGCGAATGTCCCGAGCACCGGCTCGCCGAACGAAAGAAAGGCAAAGCTTGCGGCGGCGGCAAGGGCCCACAAAGGTTCAGTCAACCGCCTTGCCACCAAAAATACCAGCAGGATCGTAGCGGCATTCACTATCAGCAGTCCGATGCGAATCCCCGCGATTGTCTCCCCAAACACGGCCATCGCGAGCGCGTATGCCGCGTACACGCCGGGAAACTTCATGTTGTACGCGTGCAAATAGGGCGGAAAGCCGCGTAGGATGAGCTGCCCGGCATAGGCGTACTCGCCCTCGTCGCGCTCGAGCGGTACGTTTAGAAATCGAAGCCTCTCAACCGCAGTTAGAAGAATGACGAGCGCCAACCCGGCGATTACCATTGCGCGAGAGTGTCTTTGAAGAAACGAAGTGGGCGGGTTTTTTGAACGGGACTTCATGGTCGGAACGAAAGACGCGGATTATACAATCGCGCGAAATGGGACGCCAGCAATGAAGCTGCGTTCGAGACTACCTTTCTTCGTGGCAGAAGCTACGGGTTGACGTGCGGACGAAATCTATTAAGTGATTGACCAGCGGTTCTGCCAGGTCGGTGAGGCGGCCAATAGACTCTTCAAGCGAAAGCCCAGAGCGCAGCAAGATTCGATACGCCTCTTTGAGTTTCTGAATCTGACGCGACTGTATGCCCGCTCGTCGGAGACCAACCAAATTCAGTCCACGAGCGCGTCCCGGCACGCCGTCGGTGACGACGAAGGGCAAACAGTCTTGAACTATTTTGGAATTACCTCCGATCATCGCCAGGCGCCCAATCCGGCAAAACTGGTGCACCACAACCCCGCCCGAGATGAACGCAAGATCGTCGATGTCGACGTAACCCGCAAGCGCGACGTTGTTGGCGATTATCACGCCGTCGCCCAGCCGGCAGTTATGAGCCACGTGCGCATTTGCCATGATGAAACAGTTCGATCCTACCACTGTGGCAGACTCCGGTTGCGTTCCTCGATGTATCGTCGCCCCCTCGCGTATGCGATTGTTCGAGCCAACTCGAAGATAGCTTGTGCAATCGACGAAGCCGACGTCCTGAGGCTCGCCCCCCAACACCGCACCTTCGTGGACAGCGTTATTCAGGCCGAGCGTTGTGAATCGCTTGATGACGGCGTGTGCGCGGATCTCGCAGCCTGCTCCGATCTCGGTGTCCGGCTCAATTGCAGCGTAAGGCCCGACACTTACGTTCTCGCCAACTGTCGCGCCAGAACTAATGATCGCGGTTGGGTGAATTGCCATTGCTTCAAGTCCCTAGTGCCCCACGCAACATAGCCAGCTCATCGCGCATCTGCTGGAGAGTTGCCATTAGCTCGGCGTGGCGTTCGGCTTCAGGCGTTGGCTTCTTGGCGAAGAACGATATCGTCCCACCCGGTTCGAGCACCGCGCGGTCAACGTCATCAAGCGATGAGAATCCTTGCTTGTGGGCAGCCATCTCAAGCTCGGGCAAGGTGATGAGTTCCTTTCTCAGTCGATCATGTTTGATTTCTCCGTCTTCTATCAACACATCAGCATCGCCCTCGACGAGGCGCTCGAGCTTTTCGTGCTTGAAGAGAAATCGCACAACCATGTAGTTAATCGCAAGCAGAGTTGTCGCGCCGATGAGGCCGCCGGTCACCGAATTGTCGTTGCCGATGATCGCGTTCTGGACTGTGTTGGAAAGGGTCAGCAGCACAACCAGATCAAACGGGTTCAGTTGAGCCAGCTCGCGCTTGCCCGCAAGACGCAGGCCGATGACTAGGAACACGTAGACGATCACCGGACGGATTATTTTTTCAAGAATCGAAACGTCAGGATGGAACAAGTCGCTCCAGAACTTAGGGTCCATGTGTTAGAACACTCCTTGTTGTGCTAGTCACGACGAGGTCCTCGCAGAGCAGAATAATACGGATTACACCTGGCATCCAGGGCAAAAATGCGCCGTGCGGCCGGCAATCGTTTTCTTCACGATCGGCCCTCCGCAGACTCTGCACCCCTTTCCGCGCGAAGCGCGCAATGACAAAAAGTTCGAGGGGAACTTGTCGTCGCTCGCCGTCGGAATCGAGCGCCTCAGCACGCGGCGCGTCTCGCGGTGAAGGCGCATGATTTCTTCTCCGCTCAAAGTCGATGCGAGTCTGTCGGGTCGCACTTGCGCCTCGAATAGAATCTCATCCGCGTAGATGTTTCCCACGCCGGCTATCAATCTTTGGTCCATCAGGAACGTCTTGATTTGACGCCGAGGATGCTCTTCGATCAAGCGCTCAAGAAACGCGAGGCTAAAAGATTTACCCAACGGTTCCGGCCCCATCTCTCGCAGAGCTGGGACGTCGTCGGGTTTATCGACCAGCATCACGCGGCAGATTTTCCTGGGACAAGTGAATGCCAGCCGCCAGCCGTTTTTGAGAGTAAACTCCAGACGCGTGTACTCCGGACGGTCCTGGACATTTTTGTAGTAGCCGAGATCGCCGCCCATTCCGAAATGCAGAATCAGTGAGCGGCCATTATCGAGTGTGGCGATTAAGTATTTCCCGCGCCTCGATGCTTCTTCGAAACATCGCCCACGCAACCCGCGCGCGAACGCCTGAGCGGTCGGCCTTCTTATGATGTTGGGAGCGGTGATCTTGACTCGTTCGACGCACTGGCGGAGCGCCGTGCGCCGAAAATAGCGCAGTTGATTCTCTACTTCAGGGAGCTCAGGCATAGGAGAGTGATGCGTGAAACGTGATCCGTGATTCGTTACCGAAGTTTTCACGGATCACGCATCACGCATCTTATTCTCGCCACATATTCTCAAACCGCGTGAACTCTTTTAGAAACGCCAACTGAACTATTCCCGTCGGTCCGTTCCGCTGCTTGGCGACGATCAAGTCCGCCACACCTTGATTCTCATCCGTCGGGTTGTAAAGCTCCTCGCGATAGATGAAGCTCACCACGTCGCTGTCTTGTTCAATCGCGCCGCTCTCTCTGAGGTCGCTTAACTGAGGCTTGTGCTCGCTCCGAGTTTCAGGCGCGCGCGACAGCTGCGACAACGCTACAACAGGCACCTCCAATTCTTTAGCCAGCCCTTTGAGGTCACGCGAAATCTGAGAAACCTCCTGTTGCCGCGATTCAATTCTGCCCCGGCCCGCCATCAACTGGAGATAGTCGATGATCAGAAGGTCCAATCCGTGCTCGGCCTTGAGTCGCCGGCTTTTGGCGCGCATCTCCAGCACTCCGATGCCCGGAGTGTCGTCGATATAGACCTTGGTTTCGCATAACCTCCGCAACGCATCCGCTAGTCGAGCCCACTCTTCGCGATTAAGATAACCAGTTCTCAACCGGTGGGCGTCGACGCGGGCTTCCGAGCAAAGCAAACGCGACACCAGTTGTTCGGCTGACATCTCCAGGCTGAAAATCCC
>DATFWM010000378.1:0-2255 GCA_035259295.1 Blastocatellia bacterium
GGGCGGCTTGTTGCTGTGGGAATAAATGACTGAAAGCATCTTCTCATCAGGCGAGACGAATGCCTGATTGCCACCGGGCATTGAGGTGATCCTTGTTCGCTCGCCTCCATCGGCAGTCATCGTGTACAAGTGGCGCTCGCCCGGATGAACTTCGCTGGTAGTGAGGAAGAATCGGCTCTTGTCATCTGACATCTGAACGCCCGTCACTTCCCACTTGCCCGAAGTCAGTTGCTTCGGTTCGCCGCCGTCATATGAAACGGTGTAAAGGTGCGCGTATCCCGTGCGCTCGGATTGAAAATAGATATGTTGGTTATCTTTCATCCATCCAAGCGTGAAAGCGCCGGGACCGTCGACCCAGGCGTCGTCGTGTTCGTTCACGATCACTCGCGTCTTGGCTGTTGCAGGATCGAGAGCGAGAACCCAGCGATCCTTGTTGTCAGCAGCGCGAGCCATCAACACCGCTTTGGTTCCGTCTTCCGACCAGATCGGTTGGAACAATTGCACGTCACGGTCGCGGGGTTCGTTCCCTCGCCGCTCCCCTTGGCCGGTCCGAGCGCCGCCTTGCTGCTCATGAGCTTCGCTTTCGCGTCGCTCAGCAGCGACTTTTTCAGTTCGAGTTTCAGTGCTTGCAGCCAACGGCTCCTTCTGACCGTGATCGACCCATTTCACTTCGCCGCTATCTACCGCAACGATTGCAAGCCGCAAACGATTCTGCGTGTCGCCGACTTTGGTTCGACTGCCGATGTCTTCTGTGTATGAGGTCTCAGTTACAAAGTTGGGAACGATCGTGTTCTTCGCGCTTTCCGCTGTCTCGTTAACGGTAACGATGACTGATTTCTCGTCTGGGGTGAGCTGAAGGTTAGTGGCCGTCTGGCGCGCCGAAAGCTGAAACGGTTTTCGCGGATGCTCGCGCTTTCGCTTCGCTTCATCCTGCTCCCGTTTCTCTGCGCGTCGCTTGACCACGTCGAGCAGATCGCGCTCTTCTTTCTTCAAGTACTCTTGGCTGTCGGTCCCCTTTTGTTGAGTTGAATCATTCTGCGCGCGCTGACCGCCACCCTGGCCACGACCTTGTCCAAAGCCGCCTCCTCCTGCAACGACCGTCGCAGGCGCAGCGCCGCCAGTCGTAATCTCCGTCAGCTGCACGAGCGAGCCGGTCTCGAGCGACATCACGTACAGATTGTTGGCCCGCGTGAAATAGATGTGCTTCTGATCGCGCGTGAAATGCGCGTTCGATTCGGCGTCCGTCGTGCTGGTGATCCGCCTTCGCTGATTTGCCACATTGTCGTAAATGAACACGTCGCCATCCTCGACGAATAGCGTCAGCTTCTTGTCCTTTGAAACTTCGCCCCCGAGCGGCGGCGCGCTCTTGGCTTCTTCTTCGCTGAGCTTTTTCAAGCCCGAGCCGTCGCGGTTCACGACATAATTGTCGAAGTCCTTTTCGCGTGGCTCGTTTGCTTGCTTCCACTGGAAGTAGACGCGCTGGCTGTCGGGCGACCAGTGCACGGCTCGCGGCTCGTAGCCCACAAGCTCAAGGCCCCGCATTATGTTGTCGATGGTGAGCTCGAACTTTCGGTTGGCGCCGTTGCCCGCGACTTTTTGTTGAGCAATCGCCGAGGTGATCTGCGCGGCGATCAGAATCATTGGCAGAGACAGGGCGATACTTCGCTTCCAAGGCCTGTTACTCATTATCGGACCTCCAAAAAATTCCACCGAAGTGAACTCGCTGAGAGGAATGTTAAGCCGCCGACGCGCCAGCCCTCGCTCGATTCATTACAAAGTTAGCCAGCAGCCGTGCGCCGAATCCCGTCGCGCCTTTCGCAATGTAAGGCTTCTCCTTCTCGGTCCAGGCGGTTCCGGCTATATCGAGGTGGGCCCACGATGCCGAACCGACGAAATGCTTCAGGAAATAAGCGGCGGTGATCGAGCCGGCGGTACGATTGCCCACGTTTTTGACGTCGGCGATTTCGCTCTTGATCAACTCGCCGTAATCCTTATCAAGCGGCATCGGCCACAGACGCTCACCGCACGCGTTCCCCGCCACCATCAGATCATCTATCAACTGCTGATCTGTTCCCATCACCGCGGCGTGAGCCTCACCTAACGCAATCACGCACGCTCCTGTAAGCGTCGCTACGTCGACGATGCACGACGCTCCGCGGTTAATGGCGTAGCTGATTGCGTCGGCCAGCACGAGCCGGCCTTCGGCGTCGGTGTTAACGACTTCGATTGTTTTTCCGCTCAAACTTCGAACGACA
>DATFWM010000379.1:0-4721 GCA_035259295.1 Blastocatellia bacterium
GTATTTGTCGACTCCCATTCGCTTGACGCGATCGACGTCGCCCGGACGCAGGCCAAACCCGATTCGGTTGAGCAGGTGAATGATCTTCTGATCTTCGGTGAGGCTGGATTTCGTTGCCTTCGATTTGGAATCTGCAACGGCTGGCATGATCGCGCTCATCACAAGCGCGCCCACTATCGCGAGCGCGAGTACGGCTGAAGCGGCTCGTCGCGTCGCGGCTCGAAGCTTAAAGGAGCCTCTGGATTCTCGATTCATGATTAGCTTCCTCTTGGGTGAAGTGGTTTGATGACTTCTCGTATTCGGCAGATTGCCCGGTATTTTTTGGAACGCCACTGGTCGTTAACCCTCTTGTCACAAAGCTTAGACTGCAGTCGCAAGCATTTAGTTTGAAAAGCTCCTTAAGATCGAAGTTGCCGCTCTCCGGCGCCCCTGCTATCGTGTCCGATCATGAAAAAGACACTTCTCCTCCCGACGCTCTATTTTGTCGCTGTAGTCCTGCTGCCGCCGGCGCTCGAAGCGCAAAACATGGCCGATCCGCAGCTTGCCGCTGAGATCGCGAAGATCAAAGCCATCGACAATCACACCCACGTCACACGCGTGGTCGGTCCGGGCGAGGAAGATCACGAGTACGACGCCTTGCCGTTCGAGCTGCTCGAAGAGTTTCCGCTCATGGTCCGGTTGCGGCCTGATAACTTCGAATACGTTGCAGCGTGGCGCGCGCTCTACGGCTATAAGTATTCGGACATGAGCGAGGCGCACATTCGCGAGCTCTCCGAAATCAAAAATCGCATCAGGCGCGAGCGCGGCGACGGCTACCCGGCGTGGGTGCTGGATCAGTTGGGCATCGAAACGATGTTCGCCAATCGAATAGCGATGGGCAAAGGGCTGGCGCCGCCGCGCTTCCGATGGGTTTCGTACATCGATGCGCTGCTGTTTCCACTCAACAACGAGGCGGCCAAACGACGCAATCTAGATTATCGGGCGTTCTATCCCGCTGAAGAGAAGCTTTTGAAACGCTACCTTGCGGATCTGAAGCTGAACGCGCTGCCGTCGACTTTGAAAGACTACCTCTCGAAAGTGGTGTCGCCTACCCTCGAGCGGCAAAAGCGCGACGCGGCGATCGCGGTGAAGTTCGAGATCGCGTACCTGCGTAAGCTCGACCTTGACGAGGCGAGCGAATCTGACGCGGCTCGGGTCTACGAGCGTTGGGTGAAAGGCGGCGAGCCGCCGCCAGCCGACTACAAATTGCTTCAGGATTTTCTGTTTCGATACGCCTGTCGCGAGGCGGGGCGATTGGGCCTTGCCGTCCATATTCACGTATTCGACGGTGGCGGCGGGAGCTACGTTCAGAGCGGCAGCCACCCCGAGATGCTCGACGGGGTGTTTAATGATACATCCTTGCGCAAGACGAAGTTCGTAATCGTGCACGGAGGGTATCCGTTCACCAAATCGACTGCCGGGCTGTTGAGCAAGCCAAATGTGTGGGCCGATTTTTCCGCGCAGGATTTGTTGCTTTATCCTCGAGCGCTTTCCGAGATTTTGCGCAACTGGCTGGAATACTATCCCGACAGGATCCTATTCGGCACGGACGCGACGCCGTCATTTGGTGAAATCGGGTGGGAAGAGACCGGCTGGCTCGCGAGTAAGACAGCGCGAGAGGCGTTGGCCCTCGCGCTCACCGGGATGATTCAAGATAAGGAGATCACCCGTCAGCGTGCCGTTGAGCTGGCGCGCATGGCATTGCGCGAGAATGCGATAAAGCTTTACGGGTTTTGATTCCTTTGGCCGTCTTCTTTTGCTATCTTTTCGGGTATGGAGAAGATTTACGTAGAACAGCGAGATGGTGGCTATTGGATTACTGGTTCGCGCGTCTCCCTCGATTCGATCATCGCAGCGTTCAACCGCGGCGCGGCGCCGGATACTATTCGCCGGTCCTTTCCGATTTTGAGCCTTGAAGAAGTCTACGGTACCATAACCTTTTATCTTGCTCACCAGGAAGAGATTGACGAGTACCTCCGTCGCTCCAGCGCAGAGCTTGAGAATGAAGCCGAAGCACGTCGCCAGCAATTGAGATCCTCAAAGCCCGAGTTGTACGAACGCGTTGTTCGATCTCATGAAGAGACCAAAACCCCGGGACAAGAAATCATTGAAGCGCCTCGATTTCAGGAAAAGTCAGGGGTTTACGGCGCAGAGTCTGCCTCCACCGTCATCGGTGTGGGCTCTATTTCAAGTAAGTTAATCCAAGGAGAACTTGATCAGGTGGATGAAATTGCCGAATGGAAAAAGAAGAAGAAGCACGAGCAAGAGCGACAGCCACTATCGATGAAGGAAGCCATGTCCGGTGAGAGGTGAAAAAGGCATGCAGCTTATTTCTGTTGTGATGGCGAGAGTGCTATGGTTCGTCGATCTACGAGATATCAATCCTCGTGGCAGAGCGTTACGCTACACGCTTCTGCCGGCGCTAGCTGCCCGATACCGCTTTGCGAAATACCCATATGACACACCAGAGAATCACCCGACACCCGAAGCTCCGGGTTTTAGATTTCAAGAGGGCGAATTTACCAACTCAGAGGGCATTCAATTCATGGTCAGTTTGATCATTCATGATGACGGGCTTGTTGCTGATACGCGTTCTTCAACAAAGGATAGCGAGGCTTTTCTTGTCGATCTTCTGCAGTGGGCTGTAAAGGAGTTCGGCCTTGTCTTTCGACCGGAGATGATTCACAGAAAAGGATATGTTAGCGAGTTGATTGTCTCACCTTCGCATTCGTTGAATGATCTTCATCCAGGGTTGACGCAGCTTGGTACGCGACTTTCGGAACTCGTTTCTGCACCCAGCTATACTGTCAGCTACGAACCTGCCGGAATATTCTGGTCTCCCGACCCTACGCTAGAGTTGAAGCCTGCATTGTTCCGATTTGAGCGCAGACTTGACGCACCGTTTTCGACAAACAAGTATTTTACACAGGCGGCGCTCCAGACTGATCAACATCTTCAAATACTCGAGGAGTTCGAGAGCCTGTTATTTGGAGCTTCGTAGCGCGGAAAACACCCGCGTCGCGCATAATTCAACACCGGTTTCAAATTCGGCACCAATGAAGATCCGTTTCCAGGCAGACGCCGATTTGAATGAGGACATCGTTTTCGGCCTGAACCGCTTGGAATCACAGATTGATTTTCAAACTGCGACCGATGCCCGTATTCGCGGTCTCTTGGATGAAGAGGTGCTTTCATTAGCCGCTCGACAGAATAGGATTTTGGTTACTCACGATCGGAGAACGATGCCAAAACACTTCGCCGCTTTCATCCGGCAGGACACAAGTCCCGGAGTATTTATCATTGGCCAAAATGTGAGCGTGCGCACGGCAATCGATGAGCTGTTACTGATTTGGAGTTGTTCCGAAAGTGAGGAATGGACGAACCTGCTCGTGGATATTCCGCTGTAATTTGCCTCAATGCGATATGTCCCTTCGCGCGAACAACACATAAGCCAAGGCGAAACTGCCGGCTGCGATGCCCACAAGAACAAGGAGGTTCGTCGTCGATAGCGGGTTGCCCATGAGCATTTCGAACGGGCTGTAGTAGCGAAACGGCGATAACCACGCGACGTGCTCGGCGGGTTCCCACGCACGCGCCACGTAATCCAAAAGAAACGTAGTCAGCGCAAGAATCCCTGCAAGTCCGCCCGCGACGCTGCGGCGCCGAGACGCTGAGCCGATAGCCATCGCGATCGCGTTCCAACACAGCATCAACGCGGCCAGGTTGATTGCCAGCGACAGAATCAAGCGCGGTGCTGGCCACGCGGCTCCGCGGGGGGCAAGCGCGTTCAGCCCAACCCACGTTCCGAGTATCATCATTGCAAGCGTACCCAACGTGCAGACTATCATAACGATAATTGAACGCGTGATTATCCACTGACGACCAAGCGGCCGCGACAGGATCAGATCCATAAACCCGGTTTCGATCTCCGAGGTCAGCATTGTGCCAAGGGCAATCGATAGCCCAACGAGCGAACCCATCACCGCGAGATGAAAGTATCCCAGACACACAATTCCGCTGAATGACATCAAGCTTACGAATGAGGGACCCAACATCTGACGAACGAACGGCGGCATAATCTCGCCCAACGGCTCAAACGAGCCCGACCTTTGAATGGAGCCCGCGACTACTATCAGAAAAACTTGAAAGATAGCGAGCAACAACGCCATCGCGATTATCAGCGTTCGGATTCGCTTGAGCGATTGTCGAATGAGGATCAAACCGGCCGTCATTGCACCCCCTCGCGATAGTATTTGATGAGCACATCTTCGAGTCGCGGCTCTTCGACTTCGAGATCTGTCACCGGAAGCGTTGCGAGCAGGTTAAGAAGCGGGCCGAGCACTCCTTCAACTCGCAAGCTCCAAACCCGAGGCCCAAGCTCAAGCAGCTCGTGACCGGCCGGAAGCGCGACGCTTGATGTTACATCTTCGTTGAAGAAGATTCGCACGCGGCGCGCGGCGAGCTTTCGGATTTCTTCTACGGTCGCAAGCAATGCAAGTTTGCCCTTGCGCAGCAACGCGACTCGATCACACACACGAGCAACTTCTGAAAGCACGTGCGACGACATAAAGACGGTTCGACCACGTCGCTTCAGTTCCGCGAGCAATTCATAAAAGGATTCCTGCATCAAGGGATCGAGCCCTTCGGTTGGCTCATCGAGGATCAACAGCAGAGGATCGGCT
>DATFWM010000380.1:0-2693 GCA_035259295.1 Blastocatellia bacterium
GTTCCACTTCTCCAGTCGCACGGGTTCGCTTTGCGCGAGATTGGCTTTCTGCGCGAAGGCGGTCTTCGGCAAATTGATGGTTTTCTTCAGATCTAACGGGGTTTCTGTCGACATAAATTTGAATCCGCAATACTAGCAAAGGACAATCAAAAACCCGAGCCATCGAGGATGATTGGCTCGGGTTTGCTTGATCTTTGTGAAATTGACTCAACCGATAAACATCTCATCCTCGCTGTAAGTTTGATTAATGGGCTTCGGCATCGGGGCCACGAGAACTTCGAGACCGCGGCGGAAGCCCGCCATAATCGCGGCCAACTCACGGGCCGGCTCTATGACCTTCGATTGCACAAAGTCAGTAGTTAAAGCTACCTGCTTTTGCGTCCGATCGATGGTTCGGCTCACAAGCTCGACTTTTTCGCGTGCCTCGACGGCCGTGTCGCTCACCAGCGCCCGCAGTTCGCTGATTTCACTCTTGACGATCGCCAGCGTCTCGGAAAAGTGCATCGTCGCGGTCGAGAGATGACCCGAAACAGCGCTGAACTGTTCCGCGATCAGTTTCCCCTGGACCGCGATCTGCTTGCCCTGCTCGCTCATCGCGGTAACACGTTCGAGCAGCGGCTCCATCTTACTTTCCATCCGGTTCACTGATTTCACCGCTCGATTCACAAACATTGCGATCGCAACCATCGCGATCGCAATCACGATAAACGACGCGGCAATAATCACCATGACCCAAAACATCGGGTCGCGAGTGCTCATCTGGAAAAGCGCTGCGAGATACATTTCCGGCAATTACCTAGTTGGTTTTCTCACCGTAGTTCGGAGCGGCATCGATGCGGCCCGACATCTCGGTCTTCCGTTTTTCTTCCTGATAAGCCTTCTTGCCGGCATCGATTGCCGCACTCAGCGTTCCACCCTGGCGTACGGCTGCGTCGCGCGCGGACTGGGCCACTTCGGTGACTCTCTCCGCGGCCTGTGAATAAAGCTCAGCCGCGCGACCACGCGTCGCTTCATAGTACTCGCCGGCCCGGTCGCCCAACTGCTGGGCTGCCTCACGAGACCGGTCGATACCTTTTCTGGTGGCGTCCGCGATGTCGCCGCGCAATTCCTGGCCCGACTTAGGCGCGAAAAGCAGCGCGAGAATGGCTCCGATGCCGCCGCCGATAAGTAGATAAGTTAATCTGGTTGAGATGCTGTCGCCGCTATCTCGCCGATAATCGTCATGTCCCATTTTCTGGGTCCTTTCTTTGAAAGCGAAGCCCTATTACTTCGCTGGTTTACGTAAAGATTACGAGGCGTTGGACTATAGCAGCAGGCGCAGCTTTTGCCAAGAATAGGTCCTATAAGTCCTATCGGACCTATTCAGACTTGCCATTGTACTGCTCGAGCTTGCGATAGAGCGTCTTGCGGCCGATGCCGAGGGCGCGGGCGGCGTGAGATTTGTCTCCCTCGGTGTAGTCAAGCGTGGCTTCGATGGCCTGGCGTTCAATCTCCTCCATCGACGAGGGAACGGTGATCTCGAACGTGGTTGTGCGGCCCTCACTGGCAGCTTTGGCGCGTTCGACTTTGATCCGGTCGCGTTCCTGCAGCGCGATTTTGCTGATCGCGTCGGGCAGGTCTTCAAGCTCGATCTGGCGCCCGGAAGCGATGATCACGGCACGTTCGACGGCATTCTCGAGCTCGCGCACATTGCCGGGCCATTCGTAGGTGATCAACGCCTGCAACGCGTCTTTCGAAATGCCGGAGATGAAGCGACCAGTTTTCTGTTTGTAGTGTTCCAGGAAATGGATCACGAGCGGATGAATGTCTTCAGGCCTCTCACGCAGCGGCGGCAACTTAATCGGAAACACTGAAAGCCGGTAGAACAGATCCTGCCGAAAACTGCCGAGCTCAACCGCGCGTTTCAAGTCGACATTCGACGCAGCAACAACGCGAACATCAGTCTTGATCACTTCACTGCCGCCGACGCGCGTGAGCTCTCCGTCTTGCAACACGCGCAGCAGTTTCACCTGCGCCGACGGGCTCATCTCTCCGACTTCGTCAAGAAACAACGTGCCGCCATTCGCTTCTTCAAAGCGCCCGCGACGCAACGCGCGCGCATCAGTGAACGCACCTTTCTCGTGCCCGAAGAGCTCCGACTCGAGTAACGTCTCCGGAATCGCACCGCAGTTGAGTTTGACGTAAGGCTGATCCTCGCGACCAGAGTTATAGTGAATTAAATTCGCGAGCAACTCCTTGCCCGTGCCTGATTCGCCTTCGATCAAAACCGTCGTCTGCGTGTCGGCAACACTCAACGCCAGCTCGATTGCGCGACGAATCGCGAGGGCTTGACCGATGATCCGCTCTTCGCCGTAGCGGTCGTGCAGCGCGCTGCGCAGGTGCATGATTTCCGCTGACAACTGATCGCGCTCGAGTGCCGTGCCGATCTGATCCGCGATGCCCTCGACCAGCGCCACTTCGTGATCGTCAAATCCTTCGCGCGCCTGACTCCAAACGAGTCCGAGCAGTCCAAACGTGTGTCCGCCGACTCTGACCGGCGCCACGAGCGCCGCACGACCGCCCAGAATCGCATTGAACGCGAATCGCCATGCAAGCGGCAGATCAGTTTCGAGAAGACGCATCGTCTTACCCTGCGCCAGTACTTCGACCATCGCGGGAAACGCCGTCACATCGAGCGACTGCCCGTGTTCCTC
>DATFWM010000381.1:0-2938 GCA_035259295.1 Blastocatellia bacterium
ACGTCGCGCTCGACATGATTTGCTACACCGAGCAGGAAGCGCGGGGCTTGGTTGCCGTACTCAAGTCGGTTTGTGAGCGGGTCGTGGTGGCGAGCAGCATGGACGTGTATCGAAACTATGGCCGGCTTCTTGGCCTGGAACAAGGCGAGCCGGGCTCTCTTCCGTTAACTGAGGACTCGCCGCTTAGAGAGAGCGAGTATCCCCATCGCGCGATCGCCAAGAGTCCGCGCGATTTTGCAACGACTTACGAGAAGCGACACGTCGAACGCATAGTTACGAGCGCGCCAAACCTTCGCGCGACGATCTTGCGATTGCCGGCGGTCTACGGGCCTGGCGACAAATATCATCGAACTTTCGAGTATCTGAAGCGAATGGACGATGGCCGGGACAGGATTCTTCTCGAGGAGTTGCGCGCGCGATGGCGTTGGACACGCGGCTACGTCGAGAACGTCGCCGATGCAATAGCGCTTGCGGTGACGGACGATCGCGCGGCGGGTCGAGTTTATAACGTCGGCGAGCCGGACGCGCTGACCGAAGCCGAGTGGGTGCGAAGCATCGGCGATGCGGCCGGCTGGAAAGGCGAGATCGTTGCGATGCCGAATCAGTTACTGCCTGCGCATCTTGGCGCGCCTTACAACTTCGAGCATCATCTCGATTGCGATACGAGCAGGATACGAAGAGAGCATGGTTACGCTGAGCGGGTGTCCCGCGACGACGCGATTCAAGAGACTGTCGCGTGGGAGCGCTCGAATCCACCGGCCGAGTTCGACACAGGACTCTTCAACTATTCCGCGGAAGACGCTGCGCTTGCGAAACTCGAAGCAAGTCGCTGAGGCAACCTTATCGGCAAATCCTCATGCTTCTCCTAACCAAGCCCACTAAAGAACAGATTGGAGCGTTCATCTCCTCGCAACAGGACCAGCTATTTTCTTATCCGGACGCCGGCAGGCTCGACAAGCCTGCAGCGGGTTATAAGTCAGATCACAATCGCGTCAAGCTCGGCGAAGGCCCTGATGTCTTTCGAAGAGCGGTTGAGGCCATCAAGCGATGGGAGACGTTCAACATCGGCTGGCTGCAGCTTTGCTGGCCGGCCGCGCGGATTGAGAAAGGGGTCACGGTGGCGGTGCTCGTTTGTCACTTCGGGTTCTGGTCGTTGAACGCCTGTAGGATTGCGTCGGTCATTGAAAGAGATGGCGATGTGCGCACATACGGTTTCGTGTACGGCACTCTGCCTGATCACGCGGAACGAGGTCAGGAAGCCTTCACGGTCGAATGGCGTGATGACAACACAGTGTGGTACGACATCCTTGCCTATTCGAAACCGAATCAAATTTTCGCGCGTCTGGCATACCCACTCACGCGTTTGTTGCAGAAGCGATTCGCGCGAGATTCGATGACCGCGATGTTCCGAGCCGTGACTGCTTAAAAGTGCTGTTAAGCTTGTACATCGACAGGCTATAATCGTCGCTACCACCTCACGACGGAGCGACGACCTATGAGCGAGACCAAACGAATCAAAGACCAACTGACTCGCGCGTTTCGTGGCGAGGCATGGCACGGGCCTTCAGTGATGGAGCTGCTGGATGATGTCACTGCGGAACAGGCAGCGGCTCATCCAATCGCGGGCGCGCACAGCATATGGGAGATTGTGCTTCACATAAACACGTGGGAACGGATCGCGCGACGGCGAATCGAAGAATGGACGCCCATAGAGGTCCCGCCTGAGGAAGACTGGCCCGTTGTCACAGACACCACCGAGCACGCGTGGAAGAACACGGTGAACGCACTGAAGCTGAATCACGAAGTTCTACGCGGACTGGTTGGAACTCTAGATGAATCGCGGCTGACAGAGATCGTTCGCGGTACTCAGTACTCGATCTACTTTCTGTTGCACGGGGTCATTCAGCACGATCTGTATCACGCCGGGCAGATCGCGCTGTTGAAGAAAGCGAGTCAAAAAGGTGACGAATGAGTAGTCGGATTCTCAAAGTCCCGCAAAAACTTGATAGCGAAACGCAGTTCAAACGCAGACTCATTGAACGCTTTTTCGTCAGGTTCCACATGACGCTGGCGTTATTGGGGGTCTGCGTCTCCGGTTTTTTGGTCAGCAAGCTCCTTCTCGAATTGGGAATGCGCTCGATGTTGAAGCGTTACTTGGTCTCCATTTGCATCTCTTACGTAGTTTCTTTGCGTTTATCCGCATCTGGTTGTGGTACATAGCCCGATCGTCGAAGCGCGAGCACGTGCTGCCAGATACAGATATCGGTGACGCGATTGACTTCGGTCGGTTGTCGGTCAACGCGCTCCGTGCAGGTACACGCGGCTCGGCGACGGTTGGCGCGCCCTTCGCAGCCGGGAGCGCTGACTTCGGAGGCGCGGGCGCGACCGATACCTGGGGAGATACGAGCGGCGCTTCGGTATCGGTTCATTCGTCGCCGACGTCCAGTGTGCTCAAGGGTCATGGCGGTTCATCGAGCGGTTCCGGAGGGGGCTTCGACCTGGGCGATGAAGGAATCGTGTTGATTGCGCTGGGTCTCTTGCTGGCTGTGATATTCGGCGCCGGTGTCTATTTGGTTTACGCTGCGCCCGACATTCTTTCCGAGGCCGCCTTTCAAGCACTCTTGGCAACCGGATTGATTAAGGCTTCAAAAAGGATGACTCGGCGAGGATGGGTTGGAAGCGTTCTTAGGGCCACCTGTATCCCGTTCCTTCTCGTCCTGCTGATGACTGGAATCTTTGGTTGGATTGCTCACATCTACTACCCACACGCTGCGCGACTCACAGAGATCTTTCAACGATCCACGTCCCGCGACATACGATAGACTATGGCGATATGTTAAGAGCTTCACTGCCTGCTGGGGCACGGACCAGGACCGCATCCGCAAGGTGTTCGCGCGAGCGCGAAAGACAACGCCATCCATCGTTGTTCTCGAGGACC
>DATFWM010000382.1:0-8199 GCA_035259295.1 Blastocatellia bacterium
AATAACGGAAAACCGCCGCTGTTGCTGCGCAATGATGCGAGCAAGGAAAACCACTGGGTCGGATTGAGGCTGCAAGGCGAAAAGTGCAATCGCGACGGAATAGGCGCCGTAATCAACTGGCAATCGGGCGGCGTGAAGCGATCGAAGCTAAAGAACAACGGCGGCAGCTATCTATCTTCGCACGATCTTCGAGAAGTTTTGGGGATTGGGAAGGCGACTAAACTCGACTGGCTGGAAATCAAATGGCCCGCGCCGAGCGGTAGAGTCGAAAGGCTCACCAATGTTCCCATCGACAAGTACATTACAATTGTCGAGGGCAAAGGGATCGTTTCAAACTAGACGCATCGCCCAGCGCAACGCGCCCAGCAGATGCTGCTGGAATCTCTCATCCTGCCAGACTTCTGGCCGGTGGCCTAGCGCAGTATAGAACACCCGCCCTCGGCCGTAATCGCGGCACCAGGCCAGCGCGAAATCTTTGTCAGCTCGATGCACAGCAGGCAGCGCCAGATTAACTGAACTCGCATCCAGGCTCATCACAACGTGCACGCGGTCGCGAGAGAAGTTTTTCATCTGGTAAATCTCGTCCTTTATTTGGAAGGACTTTCCAAGATGACGAGTGGCGGGATGATGCTGGTCCTCCACTTTGACGGTTACGTCCTGGTGCCACGGATGACCGTCGAAGTACGCACCGATCAGCTCCCCGTATTCTGCCCACTTGTAAAATGTATCGGTCGCGCTGTGTATCCCGACGAATCCTCCGCCCGCTTTGATGAAGGCCAAGAACGCTGCTTTTTGCTCCTCGGAGATCGGCAACTCTCCAGTCGTGTAGAAAACCACCGCTTTATATTCTTTCAGGCCTTCTCGGCTGATCAGTGAACAGTCCTCGGTTGCATTCACTTCGAAGACGCCGGACTGTTCGCCGACCTGTTTGAGTATCTGTTGCGAAAAGGGAAGCACGGCGTGCTTGAACCCCGCGGAATGAGTGAGATAGAGGACCTTTGGCTTGGGTCGACTGGCCGCGTCGCCTTCGAACGAATTGCTCCGATCTGTCCGGGGGAAGGCCAATAAAGCAATCGCCAGAATCAGCACGGTTCTGAACATGACTTTAGTCAATAGCTTCTCGTCGCGTTTGGTCGCGCTGTTCGTCAGCATCATTCCACGCCTCCTGGTGCGTTCCGTACCGCGAGCGGTAGCGAGCGAGCGGGAAAACTGAACGCAACGCGCTCGCTACCGCTCGTGGTACTGAATGCAGAATCTATTTTAAGCAAGATAGAAGTCAAGCTCAATTCAGAAGCGCTTGACATCACTCAAAATCAGAAAGTAAGTTTCGCACGTTATGAAACGCAAGCTAAACGTCGCGATGGTCGGTTACCAATTCATGGGTAGAGCTCACAGCAATGCCTGGCGCCAGGTCGGCAGAATCTTCGATCCGCCGTACGAGCCGGTCATGAAAGTCATCTGTGGACGCAACGAGGACGGGGTGAAGCGCGCTGCCGAAAGATATGGCTGGCAGGAATACTCAACCAACTGGGAAGACGCGGTCCAGCGCGAAGATATCGATGTAGTCGATATTTGCACGCCCGGCGATTCTCATATGCCAATCGCGGTCGCGGCGGCCGAAGCGAAGAAAACCGTCTTTTGCGAAAAGCCGCTGGCAAACACGCTGGCCGAAGCCGAGAACATGCTCGATGCGGTCAAGCGCGCCTCATGCATTCACATGCTCTGCCACAACTATCGCCGGGCTCCGGCCGTGATGATCGCCAAGCAGTTGATTAACGATGGTCAAATCGGTGAGATTTACCACTACCGTGGAACGTATCTGCAGGACTGGATCGTTGACCCGGATTTCCCGCGAGTGTGGCGCCTTGAAAGAGCTCGCGCGGGGTCAGGCGCGCTGGGAGATCTGGTATCGCACACGGCAGACCTCTCGCGATTTCTCGTAGGCGAGATCACAGAAGTTGCGGGATTCCTCAAGACCTTTATAACAGAGCGACCATTGCCCGGCGGCAAGACGAAAGCTCCGGTTGACGTAGACGACGCGGCCATCTCGTTAGTGAAGTTTGAGAACGGCGCGGTGGGTACGATTGAAGCGTCTCGCTTTGCCCTAGGCCACAAGAATCATTTGCGATTTGAGATCAATGGGAGCAAGGGCAGCATTGTCTTTGACCTTGAGCGGCTAAACGAGCTACAGCTTTACGTAGAAGAGGGTCCGAACAGCGGCTTCAAGACGATACTCGCCACGGACGCGAAACATCCATACATCGATGCCTGGTGGCCGCCCGGACACATCATCGGATACGAACATACGTTTATCCACACCGTCCTCGATCTGCTCAAGGCTATCGCAGAGCAAAAGCTTCCTACGCCGAATTTCGAAGACGGTGTTCGCAATCAGCGAGTGCTCGATGCTGTTGAACGCGCGTCGACATCGGGCAAGTGGGAAAACGTGTAAATGTGGCACAAGATGGCATCTTGTGCACCAAGCACGTAGTGGTTGATGCCAACCACGTAGTGGTTGGACTGGAGTTTGGACATTTCGAATGGCGAATCCCACCCACGGAAGTGGGTGGATCGTTCAATCGCTGCCTACAAAAGACGACGCGCGGATCCCCGGAAATCCCACCCACGGCAGCGGGTGGATCGTTCAAGTCCTGCCTGCAAGCGAGGGCTTTGTCATTCGAGTTACTCGAATCTCATCCGTCGGCGGATAGGATGGGAAGAAGGTCGTGTGCCCGCACGGAGGTTGGAGTTGAACGATCCACTCGCTGCCGTGGGTGGTATTTCAGGAGACTGATGACCCCAGCTTGTGTAGGCTGGAAATGAACAATCTATCACCCACTGCCGTGGGTGATATTCTCAGCGGCCATATCACCCCTAGCGGGGTGAGCGGCACTCAGCCCACGCTCTACAAACATTCCACCTCTACGAGGTGGGCGGTGCCAGGCCAATATTGATTGCCGAGATCTTTAAACTCCAGACACGAGATTAGTATCTTGCGCCACATCACTTCGCAATCAGGACCGGTACGCCTGTCTGCCGATACCTTGAACAGGAATACCCTGGGCTGCAAGCACCTCGTTTTGCAAAGCGTACATGCAAGCTGCTGCCTCATCTACCTTTCGAGTGAATGCGATCGAACCTTTCAAGATGGGTTTCAACCGCTCTTTGTCTTGGACCCGAGCCGGCGGGTACTCGTGCTCGACTATCAGGTGGGTGTTCTCGACGTCTAGATCAAGCAACTCGCGCGCTGCAAGCTGGTGGTCAAGCCAGTCAACACTCCGGTTCTGCAAATAAGCCAGCGGGTCATGCTTTGCTGTTCCCGGAAGCTCGTGCTCACAAAGAACTGTTTGCTTCAGCCAGGCATTCGCTTGATCCGATGGATTATCCGACGGCTTGCCGTCAATCCAGTCCCCGCGCTGGACGGTCTGTCCGCCGTAGCCCCACGCCGCGACTCCCTTTGCATCGATGACCTGGCCCTTCACGTGAAAGCCACCGATTAAGAAGTTGTAGCCCGCGTCTTTCAAGTACTGAAAGATTGAGCGCGTGTCCTGCCCCATCAGAATCGCGTGCGACGGGTCGTAATGAATGCGAAGCTGATCACCCACGCCGGCGCGCTCGCAGATTCGATGAAGGGCTATCCACGTTCCCGGCGTGTACGCGATGTTGTTATGAAAGTTATCGCCCGTCGTCCAGCCCGGCATCGGGCACTGCTCGACTCGATAAGTCAGACCGCGGGACTTCGCTTCCTTAAGCAGCGGAACAAAGCTGTCGGCGAAGTCAACAAGGTTCTGGTCCATACTGAGGGATTGGTTCCTTCCGACAAATCCGCACACCGCATCAACGCCTAGCAAAACGGCCGCGTCGAAAACTCGAAGCATGAAATCATGCTTTTTCTTTCTGATTTGAGGATTCTCGTGAAGCATATTGTCGAAGTACGCAACATCTGAAACTCCTATGCCGTATTCTCGCAGCGCAGCCAGCACTCGATTAGCGCGAGACTTGTTGAAAGACTGGCGCAAGTCCAGCGTGTTAGCGACTGGGTCGAGCATGGCTTCAGCGGGAACATCTGACTCTGTCGGATGCAGCGCGGATGAAAGCTGTATATTGTCTACGCCCAGGTCGCGCGCGAACTCGATCCACTCTTCCACGGCGCGGTCCGGATCCGGGTCGCGCACCTCGCGCGGGGTGAGTTCCTGCAACGCCGCCGTCAGCACGCCGATTTTCATGAACTGCGGCTCGAATCGTTTGATCTCCATGTCCCGACTCCTTATCAGCAGTTGGTTGCTAGCAGGCTAAAGCTCAACGGCTCGTCGCGCAAGCCTTTCAGCGCTTGGTAATACTTTGGGGCGCGGTACGCGGTTCCGATTGAGGCTTCGACTGCTGGGGCGGTCGGCTTCCTGCCGGCGCAAGCATGATTGCGATCAAGAACGAGAGTCCATGGCAAAGGATTTTCATGGGAAAGCGAGAGTCTTGTATTCTCGTGGTTCCGCGTGGGAGAGATCAAGTGAAACGACCTCACTGATTGGTACTCGCTTTTGGGGAGACTTCCGATGTTGACAAAAAGTCAGTGAAGCCTTATAACCATCGGTGGAATTCGCAGTCGTATCAAACGCGGGTCGTCCGATCTTTCATAACTGGTCATACGATTCATCCGCGGGCGATCAAAATGGTTGGTTCGGGAGTCCCTTAAAAATCCGCGCTGGGTTTCTTCCCAGTCCGGATTTATCTTTTCGCTCAAAACAGCAGTCGTCATTCGAGAAGTGGTAAGCGCAACTTCCGGGGCGACAGGAGTTTCTCACTTCGGGGAGGCTGGGAAGCCGGACGGCTTTCAAAGGGGGTCAACCATGCATCGACGTCATTTGCTAACGCTCAGTGCCACTGTTTTGATCCTTGCTTTTTTCTCACCTTTGTCGCTGGCCCAAGCCAATAAAGCGTCGATCGCCGGCACAATTACCGACCCGCAAGGAGCAGTGGTGTCGGGCGCTACCGTAACCGCTTCGAACGTCGGGACTAGTGTAGCTAAAACCGCGACCAGCAACGATGCTGGGCGCTACTCGTTCGGCGCAATCTTTGAGCCCGGCGTCTACACAGTGAAGGTCGAGTTCACCGGCTTCAAGACTGCTACAAGCGAGCAAATCACTCTGCAGATTGGCGACGTGCGAGAGGTGAATGTGACGCTGGAGCCTGGAGGCGCCGGTGAAATCGTAAACGTCACAGCCGAGGCGCCACTGGTTGAGACTGAAACGAGCGCGCGAGGTGATGTTATTACCGGCCGTCAGATCACCGAGCTTCCGCTCAACGGACGAAACTTTACTAATTTCGCGCTTCTTGTTCCCGGCGTCACTCGCGCAGTGATCGGCGCGCAAAGCGACGCGACCGGATTCCAAGGGGACATCCCGGGGATCGGGTCCGCCGACACTCCTGCGATGCGGTTTAGCCGAAGCGGCGGTTCAGCGCTTTCGGTAAATGGACTGAGACCGTCGAACAACAACTTCACTCTCGACGGCGTGGACAACAACGAAGGAAACTACGGGCAGATAGCTGTTTTCCCGCCACCGGATGCGATTCAAGAGTTCAAGGTTGAAACTTCTGTTCCACCCGCCGAAGAGGGACGTGGTAATGGATTTATCACCACGAACTTCCGTTCCGGTACGAACGAGTTTCACGGCTCGTTGTATTACTTCCATCGGAACGACATTCTCGACGCGACCCCGGTCTTCAGCCGATTACAAACCACTGATCCGACAACCGGGGCCATGGTTTTGTCTCCGAAGCCGGCGCGTCGCGAAAACGAATTCGGCGCCACGCTTGGGGGCCCAATCTGGATCCCGAAGCTCTACAAGGGCACAAACAAAACGTTCTTTTTCTTCGACTATCAAGGTCAGCGGAACAAGTACCCGTTCGAGCGTCAAAACGCATTTACGTCGGTCCCGACTCTCAAATCGCGCAACGGCGATTTCACAGATTTCATCGTGAACGGCGTCTGCACTGTGAAGGACCCAAGCACGAAACAACCTTTCCCCGGCTGCAAGATTCCTGATCAGAGCATTGACCCGGTGGCAAGGAACTATCTCAATGCTTTCCCGCAGCCAAATGCTGGCGGCGTCGCCAATAACTTTTTGAGGTTGCGTCACATCACGGAACGAATCAACGGGTTTGATATCCGCATCGACCACACGGCTTCGAGCAAACACACGCTCTTCGGGAGGTTTAGTTTCTCGAATCAGTTCAGGTCCCGCGAGAGCTTCTTTGACAAGCTCCCCGCAGGGTTTGGAGCCGGCACTGAAAACGGCTCGACTCGACAAGTTGCAATAGGTGACACATATTCGTTTTCACCCAAGTTCATAAACGATTTCCGTTTTGGGTTCTCCCGCGTGAGGATCGGAATAGAGGAATGCGGCGTGGGCGGACGATGTGGGATCAGCCCGACGATTGCAGGCGATCTGGGTATTCCCAACGTCAACGTGCCCGGCGATCGTAATCGCGAAGGCGGCGCGGGCATCGGCACGAGCGGCAACGGCGGCATCGAGTTCACGGGAGACGGCGGCCCATTCTTTGCCAACTCGGACAGCTATCATTTTGCCGATAAGGTGACGTTCATTCGGGGCAACCACACAGCTAAGGCCGGCGCGGATTTCCGCCGTCGCAGGAACAACATCTTTGACGGCGGCTCGGGCCCTGCCAAAGGATTCCTCGGTTTCTCCGACAGCGACACCGGCAACGCGCAGGCGAATATTCTGTTGGGTCGTTCTGCATTCTCGAACGCACCATTGGTCAACGGCCCGTTCACGATCTACCGTAACGAATATGATTTGTTTGTTCAGGATGATTGGAAAGTCAGCCCGCGCCTGACGCTCAATCTCGGACTTCGTTGGGATCTGTTAGCAAACCCCTACGAAAAGAAGAATCGCTTCGGCAATTACGATTTCAAAACAAGGACAATCTTGGAAGCGAGCGACAAGGAGCGCGACCTTGTCAAGAACGACTACAACAACTTCGGACCACGTATTGGTTTTGCCTACGCAATTGACAAGGACCGCAACCTCGTTCTGCGGGGCGGCTGGGGATTGCTCTACTTCTTCGACGCAACGGACCTGTCGCCGCTAGCGAAGAACCCGCCTAACGGGGTCCCGTTTGCAGGACAGACTAATCAGGGACCACCGGCCTCTCTCAAGAACGGCCCGCCGTCGCAGACTCCCAACACAGACGCTGTCAACCTGGTGGGTTTTGCCACTTACCAGTTTGTGAACCCCGAAAACCGAACTCCATACGTGCAACAGTACAACTTGACCCTACAGTATCAGTTCGCGCGAACCTGGGTTCTGGACGTAGGTTATCAAGGCGCTTCAACCAAGAAGCTGATTGCTACGCGGAACCTGGGCAATGGCGGTAATGGTCTGGGCATCGCGCGAGATTCGAAGGGCAATTTGCTGGACAACGTTAAGGCGACCGAGAATCGCGCCAGCTCGACTTACAACGCGCTCCAGGCGCGGTTGGAGAAACGGCTCTCGGCAGGACTGGTTATGATCAACTCCTACACCTGGAGTCACACGCTTGACGAGACTGCAGGTGATTTCGGCAACATAGCCGACGCGCGCGGATCGTTTGGCGGCCCGCAGAATCCACTTTGTATCAAATGCGAGAAGGGGGACTCAGGCTTCGATATTCGTCATAAGTTCACTTCTTCGGTCGTCTACGATCTTCCCATCGGCCACGGCCATCGCTTCATCAACACAAGCGGAGCGTGGGACAAGATCGCAAGCGGATTTCAGCTAAACTGGATCACCACCTGGACAAGCGGGCTGCCCTTCTCGGTCGTGCTTGCAAGCGACTCAACGCTTCGACCGGAGTTGCTGTCGGACCCTAGCGCGAACGTTCCAAAGGGGCTCGGCTTCAATCCCAATGCCTTCGGCCCTCCCAAGGAGACGGTGAAGAATCTTGCCGGGAAGACGATCACCTTTGGGAGCGCCGGTCGAAACATTCTGCGAGGCCCTCAACGCTTCAATGTGGACGCCTCGCTATTCAAGAACACTGCAATCAGCGAGCGAGTGAAGCTCCAGTTTGGCATCGAATTCTTCAACTTGTTCAACAGCACACAAAAGGTTGTCCCAAACAACGCTTTGAACTTCAACGCGGATGGAACAGTCAACTTCAACAATAATCCCGGACGGTTCTTCAACGCCTATCCATCGAGGCAAG
>DATFWM010000383.1:0-5871 GCA_035259295.1 Blastocatellia bacterium
TCGATCAATCCCGCGCAGCCCGATGCGTTGTCGAGCGCGCCGTTATAAATCTTGTCGCCCGTGGCGTTGGGCGGACCGATTCCGAGGTGGTCCCAGTGTGCTGTGTAGATCACATACTCGTCTTTGAGCTTCGGATCCGACCCTTCGAGCTTGCCGACGACATTGTGCGAATCGATGCGCCGAATCTTCTGCTCCAAATCAAGTTTGGCGTGAGCCTTCAACGCGACCGGCTTGAAGTCTTTTCGAATAGCCGCCTTCTTCATCGCATCGAAGTCGAGTCCAAGGTCACCGAACAACTGGCGCGTTGCACCGGTCGTGATCCAACCTTCAATGTTCACGCGAGACATGTTGTTGTCTTTCGCGACGAGATCGAAGTTCTCGACCATCATCATTCCTCGCGCGACTTCCCAAGGATAGCCGGCCGGCCCAGCGTTCGCGTTGTTGTCCCACTCATGAATGACAAACACTCCGGCCGCGCCTTTCTCGGCCGCGATCTCGTACTTGTACGTCCATCGACCGTAGTAAGTCATTGCGCGGCCCTTGAACATTTTGTCGTCAAGCTTAGCCGGATTCTTCGGATCGGGAACCTGCGGATCGTTGACCAGCATGAGCAAGACCTTTCCGCGCACATCCAGGCCTTTGTAATCGTCCCAGCCGTACTCGGGCGCAACCACGCCGTAACCGACGAACACCACGTCGGCATCGAAGCGAGGCTTTTCTACGATGCGCACCGAGCGGGCGACAAAATCCTGCCCGTACTTAAGCTTTAGATCTTTGTTGGCAGCTTTGATCTTCATCTCGGCGTCTTGTTTAGTAGCGATGCCTGCGAGCGGAACCTTTTGAAAGTAAGTGCCGTCGGTGTTGCCGGGCGCGAGGCCGATCTTCTTGAATTGATCGGCGATGTAGTTGATCGAAAGCTCTTCGCCTTTAGTTGCTGGCGCGCGCCCTTCAAACTCGTCCGACGCGAGGACTTTGATGTGACTCATCACGCGGTCAGCGGTGATCACATCGAGCGCCGCTTTGGGTGGCCCAAGTGCTCTCGTTTTGGGCGTCGCGTGTTTTTGTGCGATGGCGCTCAGGACAAGCAGGAGAATGACGAGAAGAGAACGAGCCGAGATGCACACTTGCTTCATTGTGTGATTCCTCCGATTTGATATTAACTGCAAAGGCGCCAAGATCGCCAAGCTAGCCTTCCTGAATCTTCGTAGCAGTAGTCTTGTTCTATTGCGCTGCACTTGTGAGGATTGCGTTGAACAAGAACGGCAGCGTGGCGATGCTCTGGCCACGGTACTGAGGACGAAACGCGAACATCACGACGCGGCCTTTGCCTCTCCTCGCTTCGACGATCGCGCCTTTGCCTGCGATCTTCTCACCGCCGAGCAGCCAGCCTGACAACAGCAACTCCTTCGCTTCGGCGAATCGAGCGATCACCTTCGCGTCGTTCCCTGTAGGTTCGAGTGCTATAGAGCCCTCGACCCAAGCGATGCTTTCGTCTTTGCTGAACTCGAGCAGCGGCGCGTCGCGAGTGATCGGACTGGTAGTGTCGACTTTGATTTTGAGAATTGAGCCGGGGCAATAAAAGTCTTTAGGGGGAACGCCTGCGAGCACGTCCTTCACCGGCACGCGGAGATGGTCGATCGCGAATTGCGAAGCTTCGCTGAGCGTGATGATCGTGCCGCCGTCTTCGACAAACTTCTTGAGCGAGTCGACTCCGGCTTGACCGAGTCCACCGCTGATCTCTGCGGGATAGCGTTCTTTAGACAAGCCGTTGAAGATTAGCTGTGAGCTTTGAGCGGGGATGATGATGCAGTCGAACCTCTCTCTGAGGTCTCCAAGAGCGTGCGCGAGTTTTTCCGCAGACGCTTTTGTAAAGGTGCCCGTGATCTGACCGCGCTCATTGATTTGGCTGTTAATTCTAGGCGCCGACTTTACCTCGCTGTTAAGAACAATCGCAAGGTGGTCTCCGACATGCTTGCTGGTCGCATCAGCCATTCGCTTGGTGCCATTGGGTGTCAATGAAAAGTCAATCGCGTAAGTCGACCCACCGAAAGGCGATGGTTTTGCGGAGACATCACGCACGTCAAGTCCTGTGATTACTGGGTTCTTGCCAACAACAACCCAACCTTCCATTATCGATCCGTTGGTATCAGGTCGCTCACGGTAGTAAGCCGTTTCCCATTGCGCTGTGTATGGATCGCCTCCAGCCGTTGCCGACTTCGCCGCAGCTTCAGCTTCTTCTTTCATCGAGTAAGGTACTTGAGTTCCCTTTGCGACAAGCTTGAGTTCCAGATTCCCAGTGCGAATATCGGCATCCGTCACTGAGGAATAGGACAGTTTGAATCGGAGCATTATTGGGTCTTTGTACTGATCGAGTACCCATCGAGTCCAACCTTCATCCATCGAAGCGGCATAGCTCTTGTAAAGACCGACGCGAATCTCCGCCGGATTTCCAATTCCGCCGTTATATCCAAACCCAGTGCGCTGGTCGGTAGGGAGTTTGAAAGGCTTGTCCACTCGGACGACATCAACACCCATTAGCAAAGGCAACGTATGCGCCGTAACGTCGTAAGGACGCCGCGGAGGACCGCCAGGATACTCTCGCAAGTCAGGATAGCGCTGCCGCTCAAGCAACGTCTTTGCGAACGCTCCATAGGGCTGGGCCAACGGAACAATCTTGGTGTTTGGCGGGTATTGCTTGGCGTCCGCCTCGAAGGCAGTGGCTGCCGTGATTGTCTCAACCTCGCCGCGCGCGAGTATTGATTCCAGCCGTCTCAATCCGTCCAATTGCCAGAAATTCGATCCAGTGAGGGGTGGGATCAATAACGCGAATGGTTCACCGGGCTTCCGTTCGCGCACTGCCTCCTTGCCGATGCGATAGAAGTCTCGCAGCCAGCGCTCGCGATAGCGCGCCGCGTTGCGCAACAGCGCGAACGCGCCCGATTGCATGTAATCGACGATGTTCGCCAGCTTCCATTCGCCACCCGGCCAGACCAACGGGAAGTTCCAGCTTCGAACCTTTGGATCGACTCCGATCTGCGGGGTGAGCTTGTCGAAAGGAATGTTCGTGGGCGAGGCGATCCTTGCTGATGCTGTTTCGCTAAGGATTCTTATCGCGCCGTGATAATGCTGATAAGCGCGAGACGGCGACCACGCGTCGTAAACGCCGTTGATTACCACCCCGGCTTTGCCTTCGGCGATCAGCTCCCACGCCATCGTCGAGCCCATGAAATTCACGCCGGCTTGGAGGATCGGCGAGACGTTAGGCTCCCACGGATCAACGTAAGGCGGCAAGAAAAATCGCGAGCCGGAATCACCCTGCTGATGAATGTCGTGGACGATCTGCGGATGCCAAACATTGTAGACTTTATCGACAGTAAGCTGCGTTTCGACCTGAGTGAACGCATACCAATCGCGGTTGTTATCGTGACCCGTGTAGTGGTGATAAAGCTCAGGCGGGTTAGTGCCTTCGGCTGGAGTGCCGAGCGTCTTGTCGTACCAGGTTTTGACTATGTCGTTGCCATCGGGATTGAGCGACGGTACAAGCAGGACGATGCACTTGTCGAGAATCTCACGAGTCTCCGCCGAATCATCGGACGCAAGCTTGTATGCGATGTTCATAGACACCAGATTGCCGCCGACTTCTGTCGAATGAATGCCGCAAGTTATCAGAACAATCGTGCGGCCTTCAGCAATCAGCTTCTCAGCTTCGGCGTCGTCGCTGTTGAAGGTTCGCGGATCGGCGAGTTTGCGTTGAATCTCCTTGAAGCGTTCGAGGCGTGCGAGATTGGCGGGAGATGAAATGGTCGCGAGCACGAAGGGTTTGCCTAGAGTTGTCTTGCCCAGCTCCTGAAACTTTAGTCGATCGCTCGCGAGTTCGAGTCGCTTGAAGTAATCAACGATCTGTGCCCACGAAGCCAGCTTGCGGTCATCGCCCGGCGTGAAGCCGATCACATCGCGCGGCGCAGGGATTGTTACCTTCGCCCCGGCTTTCGACGGCGTAGGCTTCTGTTGAGAAGCCGCGCTGGTTGCGATTGCCAACGTGGCGGTCGCAAGAGATATGCATAAGAAGAGCGCGAAGACGACTCGAGTGCGAGAAATCAGGTTGTTCAATGAGAGCATAGGTTCTCCTGGCGAAGAAGCAAACAACACACGCTGAAGCCTGTACGCGCACTCCGTTAGGAGTGAAATGTTTGTAGCGGGCGTGTCGAGCGACCGAAAGCTTGACTGCCGCGGCCTACAAACATTGCACCCCGCTGGAGTGCTCTGAGCGCGATCTTTATTCGCTCACCCTAAAAAATATCGCGCCGCCGCCGACCGCCCAAACGTGTGCGGCGTCGGCAGCGCCTAACTTCGCGAGCGTGACGTCTTGTTCGAACACTTTTGGCTCGCTCAACCAAGATCGACCTCCGTCCACCGTGTGATAGACGTAAGGCCCTCGTTCGGCGAGCGCCCATCCTTCGTTGGCGCTGATCAAAAACACGTCTCGCACGCCGGAGTCGGCGACGATCCAGGTGCGTCGCCAGGTCTTGCCGCCATCGGAGGTCGCAATCACACGACCAGAAGGCTCCTTCTTCATCATGCTTGCCGCCGCGAAACCGTGATCGTTGTCGGCGAAATGCACGCTGCGCATTGCGAACTGCTTCGCTGCGTCGCTTGTCAAATCAACCGGTCCCTCCGCAAATTCCATCTCGGTTCGCTGAGAGTTCCAGGTCCGGCCGCCGTCGCTGGTGTTGTAGATCTTTCCGTTTGTCGCCGATGCCCATCCGTTCATCTTGTCCACAAAGAAGATTCGGTAGATTGAAACCGGAACGTTGTACTGCGGCTGCCAGGTGCTGCCGCCGTCGGTGGTCGCGAGAATCGCGCTGGGTCCTCCAACGTTGCCTTCCTCTTCTCCGCGCGGAGTAGTCGCTCCCCCGATCCAACCGGTGTTTGCATCCGTGAAGAAGACTGTTATTGGTATTTGTTTGTAGTTAAGCCGCGTGACTGACCATGACGAGCCGCCATCAGTGGTCTTGAGTACAATACCATCGTTGCCAGAATCGAGCCCGATGGTCCATCCGCCCTCTGGGCTTATGAAATGTATGGCGTTTAAGCTCGGTATCTGTATCTTCGGCAATTGAATCGGCGTCTCGGCCCACGTTTGGCCGCCGTCAGTCGTTTTGACGAACACGCCGACTCTCTGATCGCCGGAGAGCGGCATGTCGCCACAGACAAAGACGACACTGGGCGAGACGACCGAGATGCCGCTGTAGAAGAAGACAGCAAGGTTTGTTCCAGCGTAGCTCAACGACGAAGGTGATCGATATTGCGCAAGCCATCGAGCCGGCTTGGCCAAGGGTTGAACGCTTGTTCGATTACTGTTGCTTTGGGAATTTTTGCAACCGGACGCGGCGATCGCAGCAATCAAAAGCAGCAGCGACAGCGCTGCGCATCTATTGGTCTTCATCGACACTCCTCAAATCGGAATTCGCGACTCTTTCAAGCTAGATTCTTAACCATCAAGAAGCCATCGTCACCGCTGGTGTAGTAGCGCGACATGCGGCGGACGATTTTGTACCCGAGGTTGAGATACAACTTCTGAGCGGCTACGTTCGAGGTGCGCACCTCCAACCGTACGGTCGTTATGCCGCGGCGGAGAAACCCTTGCTCGACTTCGTACATCAATCGCCGGCCGAGTCCACTGCGTCGATGTTCGGGAGCCACCGCCAATGCCACGACGTGACCGGTGCCGTCAGGCTCGATCATCCCCACCACGAAGGCGAGCATCTGATCGGCAGGCGAGATGATTTTGTGACAAACCGATTGAGCGTGTGACACAAGGTAGCGAATGGTCTCGCGGTCGTAGGCTTCTCCATCAGAAAAGCATCTCTG
>DATFWM010000384.1:0-4394 GCA_035259295.1 Blastocatellia bacterium
GGCGTCGCCCGTCACATCATAGGCAAATCCAATGCGCGGGCCGAACCCTTTGTGCGACGGCTCGAACAGCGGATCGCCGAGGGTCACCTCGGTGTCCAGAATGTTTCTGAGGTTCGAGACTTTGCGGTTTACCTCGTGCGGCACCGTTACCGTCTCATAGCGGAGGCCCAGATTCAGATTCAATCTTGGATTCACCCTGAATTCGTCCTGCAAATAAAACCCCAGAAGCGATTGGCGGTATCCGCGAACGAAATCCGAATCGGCGCTTGCGCCTTGAAGGTCCTGAACTCGGAATCTGAGAAGGTCTGATAGATTACGAAAGCGCAACTGCCCTCGAGTGCGGCTTTCAGAGTTGCCGTTGTACTGGAAGCGCTCGAACAGGCCTCCAAGCTTCAGCGAGTGCTTGCCGCGAAGGATCGACAGATTATCTGCCACTTGAAAATTGTTCATGAAGAACAGCTTCGGGTTGGTGCGATCGGTTCCAATCGCCGTCAGTCCGGCTACGGTGATCTCGCCGAGATCACGGCCGGTGATCAAAGACAACGAGCGCGACGCCTTGGGCACGATCTCGGCAGGGGTCGCGCGATTAAAACCGAAGCGCACCTCATTAACTACTTTGGCTGTAAAGATCTTACGCTCCTCGAGGGTCACCACCTGCTTGCGGTTCACGGCGAGGTTCGGAAATTCAGGGAAGTTGCGCGGCAGCACCTGGTCAGAGTCGTCAAACAAGTAGCGAACGAAAATCGAATCTGAATTCCCGAGGTTGTGGTCTACTCTGACCGTGAAGAAGTCATCGTTAGAGATGCGATTGGTTGTGCCGATGAACTCCGCCGTTCCATCCGCGAAGGTGTTGCCGTTTTGAGCAGGAAACAGATCGAGTATCGGCTTGCTGCGCACGTCAACGGTAATCGGAGCTACGCCGGGAAGATTCCCGGCTCGTGCAGTAATTGTCGGCACAATCGATACGGTGGTTATGCCTTTGAACTCGCGAAGGCCCTCGTAGCTGCCAAAGAAGAACGTTTTGTTTTTGATGATCGGCCCGCCGAGCGTGAACCCAAACTGGTTGCGGCGAAATTCCGGCTTGCTTATGTCAAAGAAATTCCGCGCGTCCAGATTATCGTTGCGCAGAAACTCGAACGCCGATCCGTGCAATTGATTCGTGCCTGATTTCGTGATCGCAACAAAGACGCCGCCTGTCGCGCGGCCATATTCTGCGCTGTACGTGTTAGTGAGCACTCGGAATTCCTTTACCGTTTCGACGCCCACCATCAAGCCTTGCGCGCTGCCCGGGGTGTTGTTGAGCGCGTCGTTAATCGTCGTTCCATCGAGTTGGAAAAGATTCTGGCTCGGGCGCGAGCCTCCGACCGAGAACCGGGTGCCGCGACCAGTGTTGGATGACTGCACGCTGCCCCGACTGTTGACCACACCGGGTTGGAGAAGGATCAATTGAGCCATGTCGCGTCCGTTCAAGGGCAGGTCACGAATCTTCTTCTCATCGACGAGTCCACTGACGGTAGCGCTCGTAGTTTCGACTTGCGCGGCTTCGCTTGTCACCAACACCGCTTCAGTCACCGAGCGCACTCGCATGCTGAAGTTGACGACAGCCTCCTCGGCCACGGTCAGCGCGAGGTCGGGGCGCACTTCGTCGTCGAATCCCGCGCGCTCGGCTTTGACTTCGTAATGACCTGGCTGCAAGCCGACAGCGTGATAGATTCCATTCGCGTCGGTGGATACCTGACGCGTCGCGCCGGTTCCAAGATTCTTAATTGTAACGGTAACTCCGCTTATGCGAGCGCCTTGTGGATCGATTACCATACCCGAGATCGTGCTGCCGGTGCTTTGTCCTGGAGTTGAGGTTGCGCACAGCAGGATCAACAGAGCGCTTAGTTTGGGGACTACACTCTTCGCCAACATGTAAGACTCCTCCTTCTGATTTGTGACCAATCCTCCTTACCGCGGTTGGAAAGGAGCCAGACCGCTCGGATACACTAACGCCCTCTCGTTTCGGCGTAACTGTGGGACTAACGAAGCTTAGACTAGCTTTGCCGCTTGCCGGACCGCCCTATCTCGCGGCGATCTCCAGATCAAACGGGCTGATGTCCAGTTCCAGCATCCGCCTGATCAAGGCGATCTTGATCACGAACAGATGCCGGTTCTTTCGGTGAAGTACCTCTCCCTGAAGTCCTCTCAAGGGTCCTTCTTTGATTATGACCTTTTGCCCCGAAGAAAACGTCGGGCTCGTGCTGCATTCGATCTTGCTCGCGAGCACTATCTTGATCGCCTCGATGTCGGCATCAGGAACGGGCACGGGTGTGGCGCTAGCTCGCACAACACCCACCACTCCCTTCGTTGCGCCAATCCGGTACAAATGTTCAACGGAAGGATGAAAACGAGAGAATAGATAACCTGGAAACAGCGGCAATTGGGCTTCCCGGAATCGCCGAGCCGAGACTCGCGAGCGTTTCACCGTCAGCGGCAGAAATGTTTCGAAACCCTTCTCAGACAGCACTCTTTCCACGACCTTTTCACGGCGCGAGCAGACGTGCACCGCAAACCATTGTGCCAGCGGCGAGCCCATTTCTGAGTTGTGATCTTCCATTCGTTTCTAAAGGTCTATCGTTTCAAAGGTCTGACCTAATTGGGAGCTATTTTATTTGATCCTCATGAGTTGTCAAGTTGCGGTTTACGCGTTAATGATCGATGCCGTTGCAAAGAACGACTCAAGCGTGCAGATTTGCTGAGCGTCTTCTCGAGTTGCGGCGGCCGTTCCCCGCCTGCTTAGCAAGTCGACCCTGGACGTCGACTATGTGATCGCGCATCGCGTTGAAAGCCAAAGTCCCGTCGCGTTTGCGGATTGCTTCAACCACATTTCGATGGCAGCTTAGCACGTGAGCGAGCGTATCAATCGACGGATTAAGCTCGGTTATCGCTTTCGAGGCAACTTCGAGCATTGATTCAGCAAGCATCTGGATCACAGGGTTGCCCGTTGCCCGAGCAATCAGCTTGTGGAATTTCAAATCGTACATGCGGGGCAATTCCTTCGTTCGAATCGCTTCGCCCATTAACTCAATTACTTCCTCTAGTTCGCGAATATCGGCGCGACTCGCTCTCTCGGCAGCGAGCCGTGCGGCTTGGGGCTCAAAGATCAAACGGACTTCGGCAATATCGTGTATCGATATTTTCCGAAGCTGGAGCAGCGTCTGAAACGACTTGGTTACCGGGCGGTGATCAACATCGCTGATAAAGATGCCGCCACTTGCCCCCTTTCTGATCTGAACCACGCCTTGCTGTTCGAGGCTGCGCAACGCTTCGCGCACAGAGGTTCGACTGCTGTCGAACTGCGCCGACAGCTCGCGCTCGGTCGGGAGCTTGTCACCGGTCCGCAGCTTGCCCAGAATGAGTGCGTCTTTGATTTGACGCACGATCTCGTCAGAGACTCGTTGTGCCTTTATGGACTCAAACATTCGCTGCTCCCTTTCTCTTTGAAAGGTACAATGGACTGACCAGCCGCATTCTACCTGAATCCCTCAGAAATGCAAGCGACGAAATTGAAGTTTCTGGCTGAGTCGACCGTTGAGTAACTGCGAGCGTAACCAATTGTCGGTAAAGCATAGACAAAGACTTGCAACTCATTGCTTTTCCTGGTAACGAACAAAAGGCCTCCAAGCGGAGTGCCACGGTGAGCTTATGAGCGTGATCACGGCACACGCCGATGTTGTTGGGAGTCTCCTACGCCCGCCAGAACTTCTGAACGCCAGGGAAGACTTGGCTGTTGGCACAATCACCAACGCGGAATTCAAAGCCATCGAGGACCGCGCAGTCGATGAGGCGATAAGACTGCAAGTAGAAGCGGGCCTGGAAGTGGTCACGGATGGTGAGATGCGTCGACTGTCCTTCCAAAGTCAGTTTACTGAGGCCGTCGATGGCCTTGGCAAACACGACATTGACGCCTTCCTTTGGGGCAACTGGTATGGCGATGAAAAGGTGGGCGATCTGCGAGTGGAAAGGCCGCCCTCTCTGGGGGTGATCGCTAAGCTAACCCGCAAGCGCCACCTCTCATCGGAGGAGTTCACCTACCTGCGTGGTCACACGACTCGCACGCCGAAGATTACCCTACCAAGTCCAAGCTTGTGGGCCAACTTTTGGTCAGCAGAGCACTCCATCACTGCCTATCCGACGCTTGATAGTTTTCTCGCCGATGTCGTCGACATCCTGCGAGGAGAGGTCGCCGAATTGGTAAGACTTGGAGCCACATACATCCAGGTCGATGCGCCACATTACACCTCGTTACTCGACCCCAGAACCAGGGCCTTCTATGAGGAGCAGGGTTGGACTCTCGACCGGTGGCTAGGTCGGGGCATCGAAATGGACAACGCACTAATGGAGGGGTTTTC
>DATFWM010000385.1:0-18229 GCA_035259295.1 Blastocatellia bacterium
CACTCTTCCATTTTCACTATCGAAAACTCTTAGTCCCACGCCGCAACGGCTTCTTCTTTCTCTTCCTCTTCCTCCTCCTCGGGACCGATCATTTCGATCTCCGCAATGTTGCGGCGAAGAGGCATCAAACTGATCAGCACCGGCACAATCAGCAGTATCAAAACCGGCGCCAGCAGCATTCCGCCGACAATGACCGTCGCCAGCGGACGCTGCGTCTCCGATCCAATGCCTCTTGAGATCGCAGCCGGGAGCAGACCTATGCACGCCGACATGCACATCATCACAACCGGCCGCATTCGAACTTCTGCTGCTCGCAGTAAGGCTTCCTCACGCGGATGCCCGTGTCGCCGAAGCTGGTTGTAATAAGACAGCAGGATGATTCCCGCCATCACCGCTACGCCAAACAATGAAATGAATCCCACAGCCGCCGACACGCTGAAGTTTATGCGCGCGACAAACAGCGCGAGCACTCCGCCGATCAGCGCGAACGGAATGCTCGCCATCACCAGCAGGCTGTCGCGCAACGAGTTGAAAGTCCCGTAAAGCAGCATAAGGATCAGTAGTATGCTCAGCGGCACAATGTAGGTCAGCCGCTCGACTGCTTCCTTCAGCTCGCCAAACTCGCCGCTCCATTCGGCGTGATAAGCCGAAGGGAGTTTCACGTTTCTATCGACTCTTGACTGTGCTTCCGCGACCGCGCTAGCAAGGTCGCGGCCTCGCACGCTGAACTTTATCGGAATGTAACGTTCATTGTTCTCGCGATAAATGTACGAAGCTCCCGGCTGCATCGTCACATTGCACAATTGGCCGAGCGGCACCTGCGCGCCCGTGGCCGCAGGCACAAGGATGGCTTTGATAGCATCGACGTTTTGGCGATACTGGGGCAGCAATCGAACGACGAGCGGGAAGTGACGCTCGCCCTCAAAGACCTCAGTGGCCGGCTGGCCGCCGATGGCTGCTTGGACGATTGCGTTCACGTCGCCGGTCGCAAGTCCGTAGCGCGCGCACCGCTCGCGATCGACTTCAATCAGCACATTTGGCTGACCAAGCTCGGTAAAGATGCCTACGTCTTCGATGCCTCTCACTGATTCCAACTGGGCCTTGAGCTGATTGGCTTTGTCCTCGAGGACTTGCAGATCAGAACCGAATAGCTTGACTGAGTTCTCGCCTTTCACGCCGGAGACCGCCTCTTCGACGTTGTCCTGAATCGTTTGAGAGAAGTTGAAGTCGACTCCGATGAATTGCTTCTCGAGCTCCGCCTTCATCTGCCCGATCAGTTTTATTTTGGTCACTCCGGCGGGCCACTGACTGAACGGTTTGAGCGGCACGAAGAACTCGACGTTGAAGAATCCAGTAGGGTCGGTGCCGTCATCAGGACGGCCGTGCTGAGAAACGACCGTCGTCACTTCCGGAAAGCTTCGCATCGCGTCGCGCATGCGTGCGACGTAAGGCTCGCCCGCGTCAAGCGAGATCGTCGGCGGAAGCGTAGCTCGAATCCACAGGTTGCCTTCCTCAAGCTTCGGCAGGAATTCCGCGCCGAGCGCTGGAACGAGAGCTGCGGTTCCGCCGAGTAAAGCGATCGCGAGTCCGGCAGTCGCGTACCGATGCTTCAAGGCGCGGCGAAGCACCGACATGTAAATCGGCTTGAGCTTGCGCGGAAGGAATGGTTCCTTCTCGGCTACGGTGTCGGGCAGCAAGTAAGACGACAGCACCGGCGCGACGGTGAATGTTGCGACTAACGCGCCGACAAGCGCATAGCCATAAGTCTTCGCCATCGGCGCGAAGATCTGCCCTTCGACTCCCTGCATCGTGAACAGGGGAATGAACGCTGCGATGATGATCGCCGTCGAGAAGAAGATGGACTTGTCGACTTCGGTCGCGCTCAGAAGAATCCGCAGCAACTTGGATTCGCGCAAGCCGTGTCTTCGAACGACCGACCCGCCGCTCTTCTCGCGAAGATGGCGAAAGATGTTTTCGACCATGATCACCGTCGCGTCGACGATGATCCCAAAGTCTATCGCACCGACCGACAGGAGGTTCGCGGAATCGCCGCGCAAGTACATTACTGTGACCGCAAAAAACAACGCGAACGGGATCGACGCCGAGACGATGATTGCGCTGCGCAGGTCTCCGAAGAATAAATACTGAATAATGAACAGCAGCACGATGCCAAAGATTAGGTTGTCAAGTACGGTGCTTGTGGTTACGCCGATCAGCTCGCGGCGATCATAATAAGGCTGGATCTTAACTCCGGCGGGCAACACGCTCGATTTGTTTATTGCTTCTACTTCCGACTCGATGCGTTTGATGACTTCGAGGGTCTTCTCGCCGCGCCGCATAAGCACGATTCCCTCGACTACATCAGCGTCGGTGTCGCGACCTGCTACGCCGAGCCGTTGGGCGTGTCCGATTTCGGCTTGAGCGACATCTCTCAGCAGAATCGGCGTGCCGCCTGATTGCGTCAGCACGATGGTGTTAATATCGTCGACAGATCGGATCACTCCGATCCCGCGGACGTTGGCCGATTGCTGGCCGATGTCGAGCGTTCGGGCGCCTACATTCAGGTTGCTGTTCGAAATCGCCTGCAACACTTGCGGAAGCGCGAGGTGATAAGCGACCAGCTTATTGAGATCAACCTCGACGTGATATTCCTTCGAAAGCCCGCCCCAGCCAACTACGTCGATCACTCCGGGTATCGTCCTGAACCGACGCTGCAGCACCCAATCCTGAACCGTCTTCAAATCCGAAAGGCTGTAGCCAGGCGGCCCGATCAATTGATAGCGATATACCTCACCGACCGCGCTCTCCGGCGAAATAAATGGTTGTGCATTGTTCGGGAGCTGAAGCGTGCCGAGCCGATTCAGCACCTGCTGAAGCGCGAAGTAATAGTCGGTGTCGTATGAGAATTGGACCTTGACGCTGGAAAGCCCGTAAAGCGAAATTGAGCGCACGTGCTGAAGTCCCGGCATGCCAGCCATCGCGATCTCGATTGGTATGGTAATGTAGCGCTCAACTTCTTCAGCGGATTGTCCGGAGCTTTGGGTGATGATCTCGCACATCGGGGGCGAGGGATCAGGGTACGCTTCAATGTTAAGGCGATAAAACGCCACGACTCCCGCCGCCAACAGCAACAGCACGATTGCCAGCGCCATCGAGCGCCGCCTCAGCGAAAAGTCGATGATCTTCCTAATCAACTTCTTCTTCCAACGGTTAGAACGCCAGCATGGAGAATCAAGCACGGTCGCACGGCCATGCTTTGAATCTCAAAGTTCAAATTTTCAATTTGCAATTTTCAATTCTTCTTTTCTCGGAGGGAGCCTCCTTGCCCGGATCGATCGGGGCGTGACGATGGACCCCGTGACCTCTCCCCTGATCCACAAGGATTCAGGTCATCAGGCCCGCGTCGATCCGGGCGAGGAGACTCCCTCGCAGAGTCAGTAGCCAGTAGCCACTATTAGCACTTTTTATTACGGGTTCTTGACTACTGACTATGGGCTACTGACTACGGACTACTCGCGATGTTGCTTATGAAAACACTCCCTTCGGAAACCACTTGATCTCCAGCTTGCAGGCCGGACAACACCTGAACGTAACCGCCCTGCTCCAATCCCAACGTAACTTCCCGGCGCGCGAAAGCGTTACCGCTGTGTTTCACCCACACGCTCGTCTTGCTGCCTTCGTGGACAACTGCGCTGACTGGCACTGCCAGCGAGTCGGTTTCAGAATCGGTCACGACTCGAAAGCTCGCGAACATTTCAGGCTTCAGTTTGCGGCCACGGTTCTGGACAACGCTTCGCACCGCCACGCGGTGTGTAGTTGGATCAACCGAAGCGCCGATGTAAGCGATTCGCGCTGTGAATGTTTCGTTCGGAAAAGCGGTGACACGAACCTCGATCGACTGGCCGGTCTTTATCAGCGGTGCGTCGGATTCGTAAACATCCGCCAACAGCCATACCGTGGAGAGATCGGCGATCGTCAGCAGTGCATCGGGGCTGTCAGGTTTGACGAACTGACCCGGCCCAACCTTGCGCGCGACTATCGTGCCGGCCAGCGGCGAGCTGACGCGCGCGGTACGATCAATCTGACGTTCAGTTTCGATCTTTTCAATTTCTTGATCGGTCTTGCCGAACACATGCAGCCTTGAGCGCGCCGCCGCGAGCGCGTTCTCCGCCGAATGGAGATCGCGCTGGGCGTTCTTTAAGTCCGCTTCGGCTTGCTCCCAATCTTTTAATGCGACAGCTTTGTTCGCGTAGAGCCTGTGCTGCCGATCTTCAGCGCGCGTGGCGAGCTCCAAAGCCGTCTTTGCTTTCGGAATCGCGATGCTGGCTGCGATCAAGTCTTGCTCGGCTCCGACCAGGTCTGGCGTGTCGATTTCGAAAAGCGGCGATCCTCGACCCACTGCGTCGCCAGGTTTCGCGAGCAACTTGAGAACGCGACCGGCATACGGCGAGAACACTGGAGTCATCACGTCTTCATTGAAACCTATCTTGCCGGTCGCAATTTTCTCAGCGCGAAAGGACCGCGCGATTGCTGGTTCGAGCTTGATCGATTGCATCTGATTGTCAGCCACATAAACCAGGCTCGAATCCGGCCCGCGCGGAGCTTCAGGCACCGCGGTTACCTGAGTCGCTTCTGTTGCCCGCGATACCGTTAACTTGTTGATTAAGGCCAGGGCCAGCACTGCAACCGCAATTGACAAAACAACTATCCAGGCGATGGCCCGTTTAGAAAGCCTGGCTGTCTGGGAAGGCGCCGGGGACGAATCGAGTTGCTGTTTATCGACAGACTCAACAGTCGTTGCCGCCTCGGCGTTAATGGCTTGCATCTTTGTCTCCTTCTCACCGGCTGCCATGTCTCATTAAAATGGCAAGCCCAAATCAGAGTATGAAGGAACACAAACGCGCGAGCGTGATACATCACACGCTCGAGATGACGGTGGACTAGCTCCAGCACTCGATCACGCGCGAAGCTTCACGCAGCGTTCAAATTCAAATGTCAGCGTTCCGTGGGAGTGGGGAACTAGTTGAGAAGGAGAGGCGGACCGCGAACCGTTTGTGATTCCAGCGCTACGGCTAAAGTTGGAAGGCGATCAGATAGCTCATTCGGAAGCCGGGGCGCAGACCAGTCGAGGAATCTCTGAAGTTGTGCGTAATCTATCGGTCGACTGATCCCGAAGTTGATAGCGGGATCATGAGCTGACTCTGCGGGCGCGACAACATTCACATCGTTGAGCGTGAATTCATCACGAAAAGCAGTTGGCGATGTTCTTTCGAACCTGCCGTCGCCGTCACCCAACCAAACCACGACATCATCCGCGTGCAGCAGATCGGTCCATATCAGATCAGTCGCACCGTCGTTGTTCACATCGTCTGCGAACAGAGACCCGTGTGAGCCCTCGAAAGTGTCGAAATGCAAGACCAAAAGCTTACCGCTTTGGCTGAGAACGACCTCGATGCTCTTCCGCGGACCTGACCCTTCGACTCGCGCCTGGTCAATCAGCCCATCGGAATCGAAGTCCGAGAGCGCAATCGAGTGACCGAACCTGAGCAACACCGGGTTCTCCGAAGCTGCGGCGCAACGCTGTTGCGGGAGGAGGTTGGCGCCATAGACCGTTAGCGCCAACACAAAGAAAACCGCCTTGGTTGTGAACCAGCGGAACATTTCTCGAAGACTATACCAGAGGCGATTTGTGCGTTTCAACAATATTTGTTAGCTTTCGGTTGGTCGCCAACGCCTTCCAGCGTAAATGTCGGTTCAATGGTTACGACATCAACCGTCTTGGAGAGAAAGGAACCAGGAGCCAGAGGCCGAATCTTTCACGGACGAGCGTTGAACGCCGTTCTTGTTCTAGGCGTTGTGGCGAGTATACTGTCAGTTTCCTTTTTTCTCTATTTCTTCATTCAAGGAATGACCAACCTCTACGGCGACGGAGTGGCGCACGTCAACATCGCGCGCAAGGTCGTCGATTCGCTCGACGATTCGCTGTGGCGGCGCTACATTCAAATCGGCTCTCCGTGGCTTCCGCTACAAACATTTTTGATGTTGCCGCTCGTGACAGACGATCGACTGTGGCGAACAGGGGCGGCCGGCAGCATCGTGTCGATGATTTCGTTCGTGATAGCCGGACTGTCGCTCTATCTGTTTTCAAAGAGATTTTATGAGAAGGCGGAGGGCCGGTGGAACGAAGTGCTACCGATTCTGTCGTTTGCGATCTTCACGCTCAACCCCAGCGTCTTGTACATGCAGTCTACGCCGATGACTGAGTTGGTTTTCATGGGCGCGCTGATGGCTGCGGTTTATCTTCTTCAGCGATGGTTCAGCGAACAGACCGCTAGGCGTCTCGTCGCCGCAGCGGCCGGCATGACTGTCGCTACATTATCGCGTTACGAAGCATGGCCGGTGGCTGCGCTTTCTGTGCTGATTGTGTGCTTGGCCTCGCGGGGCGGTGTGTCAGTAAGGCTGAAGGACAGCGGACTCTTCGCAGTGGTTGCGGGCGCGGGACCGATCTATTGGCTGTGGCATAACTGGGCGATCTACGGAAACGCGCTCGAGTTTCTCACAGGGCCAAACTCCGCGCGGGGAATCTCGCTCCAGAATCGCGCAATGCTTGGATGGTCGAAGATATTCGTGGGCAGCGCGTCGCTTGATGTGTTAATTCTCACTGTCGCGGTCACGGTTTGCGTCGGACCTTTAGTCTTACTGCTGGGCGCAACCGGGTTTTTGAAGTGGTCGATCTCAGAACGAAGATCGCTGTTGGACAACTCGCCGGCGCTGTTGCTGCTGGCACCGTTCTTCTTCCACGTGCTCAGCGTTTACCGAGGGGAAATTCAAGTGTTCCCTTTGAGTGCGTTTGGACTTCACAATGTGCGATATGGCTTACCTCACTTGTTGGCCGTTGCCGTGTTTGCGCCTGCTGCTGTTTTGATCTTCAAAGGGCGGACGCGTCGCTGGGCGACGGCGTCGGTGTGTTTGCTGATCTCGGCTCAGTACGGGTACCTGCTTTCAGAAGGGCCTTCGCAACTCGCCGTTTATCAAGAAGGCTACCGCAACGGCGTGAACTCGGGTGCGGCGCGTGAACGCGCGCGTGTGGCCGCGCTGCTGAACGCGGACCCGCCGGAGCCGTTGACGCTTATGCATTCCGGAGCCACCGGCCCACTGGTGTCGACCAGCGGGATGCGATTCTCACAAGTCATTCACGAAGGCACCCTGCGCTGGTATCAACTAAGCGACGTGATTCCTCCAGACGTGAGAACCGTGATAATACAGGAAGGTGATCCTCTCAATCTGCGACTGCGCGACAATCCGGCGCTTGCGCACGACTTGACATTAAATTTTCGACAGCGGTTCGTAGTCGGGAATATCAAGGTTTTTTCGCGAGAGAGGAATTGAAGGCTTCCGGCTTTCCACTCGCAGTTTTCAACTCCGCCGGCTCGGCGTCGGCGCCCGTGTTTCTTCGATGAGCAAGGGTTCGGACGCGGTTGCGTCCCGCCGCCTTCGCCAGGTACATCGCGCGGTCGGCCATCTCGACCAGTTCTTCTTTGCTTTTCGCGCCCTCTGGATAAGTTGCAACCCCAAAACTGGCGGTAATCTGTCCCACCCTTTGCGCCGGTGTTGCGGCGATCGACTCACGCAGCCGCTCGGCGACCTTTATTGCGTGTTCGCGATCACAATGCGGGAGTATAACCACGAACTCCTCTCCGCCGTATCGCGCGCACACATCGACCTCCCGCACGACCGATCGCATTATCGCGGCAACGTGACACAACGCCACGTCTCCCGATCGATGACCGTGAGTGTCGTTTATGTTCTTCAAGTGATCGAGGTCCAGCAGAATAAGCGAGAACGGTTCGCCCCTGCGGTCAGCCAGTTTCGTTTCGCGATCAAGTTGTTCCTGAAAATAGCGGTGATTGTACAACCCGGTAAGCGAGTCGGTCATCGCTTGTGTCCGCACCTGCCGGAACAGCCGCGCGTGACTTATCGCGACAGCAAGCTGATCGGAAGCCGTCCTGACCATTAGCACTTCTTCGTCTTCCCAGTTGCGAGAGCTCGTGTCGTCCTCAACTACTAGTTCACCGATCGTCGCGCCGCGGTAGGAGATGGGAACCTCAAGCAAGCCCTGGTTGATGGCCTGTCCGGCATCCTCGTTTAACGACCCCTCACTAGCGCGGTCTGGTTTTATGCCTTCAGGCCGCTCATAAATGCTCATGCTCTCGGGCATGTTGGTGCCTTCTTGCCAGAGAACGAGCGCTGCCCTCCGAGCATTCAACGCGCGGCCAACCTCTTCGACTGCGGACTGCAGAATTGATTCGAGCTCGAGTGTTCCAGAGATGGCCGAGCTTATTCGATTGGTCGCTATTTCCAGCTCGTTCTGGCGCTGCATAAGCTCTGCTACTTTGTTCGTGAATGCCAACGCAAGCCTGAGCGACGAACTTCGCGGCGTGCAGGCATTCAGCAAAGTTTCGAATCGCTGGCGCTCGTCAGGCTTGTGAACGTACAAGCGAGCCATCAAATACTCGATAGCGGTAAACACTACATTTGGGTCGAAGGTCCAGATCATTTCATGGGCTGGCATGTGCCCATTGGTCCGGCCTGGGAGCGCGCAGGAGGCAAGCAGCCCGCAGACCCGCGGCTCCATCGCGACAATGAACGGCCCATTCTCAATTGCGTGATAATCTCGCTCAGCTAGTGTCGTGAGGCGAGGCGAAGGGGACGGCTGCCAGCTCCGCGCTGCGCAGTCAGCATCGCAGGAGAAGAGATAAACTCGTTGCGAGGCGGACGCGATCTTCGCCAGTCGCTCAGCTTCGCGCGAGGGCTCGCCCTTTAGACAACGTCCTTCGATCACCAGCGCCGACGGCTCAGTCACGATGTCTTCAAAATAGCGAACCAGTCGTGCGACGGTCTGCTCGTTGCCACGCACCGGAGTGACTTCTTCACGGTGCTGGCTCGTTAGTACGTGATATAGCGAGTGCATGGAAGCAAGAGCCTCCCAATCGCGCGGGACGCGTATGGGGACCGAGCGGATTCTTATCAATTCTAACTTGCGCTTAGCCGAGGTCAATTCTTTTCATGAATCGCGCAACCGGGAGGAAGGATGTAATTTTTTCACAATACGATGGGAACTGCTACAGCGACCCTGAGACGGCTCGACTCGCATACGCTGAAAACTAAGCGGATTCAGTGACTTGGCAGGCTGGCTCGAAAGAGAGCCAGTGGCACGGTGCTCGCTCCAGCTTAATTGAAGTGAGACGCGCCGATTTCGGCGCAGATTGAACATTTGGGGAGGAACAACATGTACAAGTTGGTTTGCATGGCGTTGCTTATGGCACTGGCGGTGGCATTCGAGTCTGGTTGTGCCACTAAGAAGTACGTACGCAACCGGATTGCGGAACGCGTCACTCCACTGGAAAACCGCACTAGCGAGCTTGAAGAAACTTCGAGAAGGAATACGCAACAAATCGGCCAGTTGCGGACCGGGATCGATGACGCTCGCGCGCGCGCAGATCGCGCACAGTCGACCGCCGACACCGCATCGTCTTCGGCCGAGCAAGCAAATACTCGTGTTGCGGGCGTTGAGCGCAACGTTGAAGACCTGCGTTCGAATCTCGACAAGTACACGATTCAAACTACGTCGATGGTCTTCTTCCGGCCGGGTAGCGCGGTATTGACCAGAGAGGCAATGGCGCAGCTCGATACGTTTGCATCGCAGATTACCGACCGGCGCGGGTTTGTGCTCGAGATAATCGGATACGGTGATACGTCGCGGGCTACGCGCTACAATGAAAGGCTGGCGCAGTTGAGGGCCGAGGCGGTGCAACGGTATCTGGCGGACAAGCAGAATGTTCCGATAATGCGTATGTTCGCCGCCGGGTTCGGCGCCGCGAGGCCCATGCAGAACGTCTCGACGACCGAAGCAACGTCTTCCACGTGGACTACCCGCGTGATGCCGCGTCGGGTCGAAATACGTCTGCTGACAAACGCTGCCGTCGGGGGTGCGCCACCGAAGACCGGCACTTCCGATCAAGAATAAATCGCGGTTGCCGAGCCGCGCCTTCCCCAACACAAGTTGACGATCACGGACGAACTTCGTTCAGTGATCGTTAACTTGTGTCTCATTCGTACCCCGCTGATTTCTTCTCCAACAAATTCAATCCAGACACTTTAAGTGGTATAATCGCGGAGCAACCGGATTTAGGGCCATCGCATCACAGGCTGTGAGGTCATGGCCAGCAACACACGAACGTTGACGATGACCGTGGCCGGCGAACCAGCCCAATCAGCGTCCGACCTGGAGTTGGCCAGGGCGGCAGCCGCTGGCAGTTCGGCGGCGTTTGAAAAACTATATGAGCAGCATCACAGACGAGTTTACTCGTTGTGCTTGAGGATGCTCGGCAATACTACGCAGGCCGAAGACCTTACTCAGGAGGTCTTCCTGCAAGTATACAAGAAGATCGGGAGCTTTCGCGGCGAATCGGCCTTCACCACCTGGCTACATCGCCTGACGGTGAACCAGGTGCTGATGCACTTTCGCCGCCGTGGCGTTAAGCTGGAACACACGAGCGAAGAAGGCGACTTCGCTAACGTAGTGGAAACGCCGCTGCAGAGCACCCGGCGAATCTCGATGGTTGACAAGCTAGCGCTGGAGAAGGCCATCTCCCAGTTGCCGCCGGGCTACAGAACGGCGTTTGTGCTGCACGACGTCGAGGGCTACGAGCACGAGGAGATTGCTAAGATGCTTGGGGTCACCATCGGCACGTCCAAGTCGCAACTGCACAAGGCGCGAATGCGACTGCGCGAGCTGCTGACGAAGAAGATTGCTGCAACGGGAGAGTGAGTTTTTTTATGCTTTGTACCGAGTGTCAAGGACTAATATCCGAATACATCGACGGCGCGCTCGAACTGGGTGAACAGGTGAAGATTGAGCGGCATCTCGCCGACTGCGAGCCTTGTCGGGCGGTCCGCGACGACCTGCTTCAGATCGTTCATTTCAGTCATCAGCTTCCAGAGCACGCGCCGGCTACGGCGTTGTGGTCGCGCATTCGAGAAGGGGTCGCCGAACTCCAGCCGCGGTTTTGGTCGCGGTGGTGGGCCGGACTCAGAACTCTCAACTTTAACCTCTCTGTCCCACAGTTAGTGGCCGGCGCCGCCGCTTTGGTAATCGTTATCTCAATTGCGGTGATTGTCTCCCAGCGCCAAAACGGCTCGTCCCAGTCCGTCGACCCTAAAGTTCGGCAAGCCGATGTGGTGCCGCTCTCGAATGTCGACGTTCAGCAACTCGAGAAGCAGATAAGCAGGCTGAGTGAGTCGGTCGAGGAGCGCAAGAACTCGTGGGACCCGGAACTTCGAACGGCATTCGAGCGAAATCTCTATTACATAGATCAGTCACTCGCCGAGTGTCGGCATCAGCTTAAGGATAATCCCGCGGATGACGTGTCTCAGGAGCTGATGCTCAACGCCTATAGAGAGAAAGTCCGGCTACTGGAAGGCTTTGAGAAGTTTTGAGCGACGCGCTCGGTCAAGCCGATGATCAGGACACGCAAGACGACGAAGTACTTGATCCGACCCGTTATCTGCACGCTTCTTTGCCTTGCAATTCTATCAGTATCCGCCAACTCGTCTTCTCGGTTCGAACGAACATATTCACCTCGGGGCACCGCCCACCTGTCGATCTCGAATGTGAACGGAAGCATTCGCGTCACCGCTTGGGACAGGAAGACAATCGTGGCGCGCGCCAACGCCGATCCGTCGATAGCGATTGAAGATCAAGTCTTAGGCGACGACATAACAATTTGGACCAGGCGGAATCTCAGCTTGGGCCGCGCAAACTTCGAAGTGTCAGTTCCGCCTGAAACCTCGCTAGCGATCAAGAACGTGATCGGCAAGATCGAGTTGCAAAATATCACCGGACACGTGAGCGTCAATTCATTCGACAGCGATGTTCATCTGGTCGGTATCGACAGTCCTTCGGTGGACGTCAGGGTGACCAGCGGCGATATCTTCTTCGACGGAGCGTTGCACGAGGGAGGATCTTACAATCTGCAATCTATGAGAGGCGATTTGGACGTCACGCTTCCAAGCGCATCGCCTTTCAATTTGAACGCGCGAGCTTTAAGCGAGAACATAAACCTCGGCTCGTTTCTTAACAACCTGACGGGTTCGTCTCGCGGACCGAAAGGCGTATCTGGCACGCATCTTCGTGGCGGACCACGTCTGACACTTACCGCTTACGCCGGTCGCATTCTGCTTCACAAAAAGTGAAAAGGCGCTTCATGTTTGCGGGCGCCAAGATCATAGTGCAATCCCCTGCAGATCATGGCGCATGATCGGGCGAGACAGCACGCGCCGCGCAACGGTCTTGAATCCGGCACGCCTGAACGCCGAAGCTGTGCCAGTGAAAACATTTGAAGAACTTCCCGGTTGCGCCGCGCCGTGTCAACCGGATACGCTTCGAGAGTATGGGCATTGGCGCGCTTGGCCTCTGTCAACGCCGCTGCGATCAAAGCCCGCATGACGCCTTGTTTGCGATAGCCTCGCCGTACATAAAAACAAGAAATGGACCACACCGGCATATCGTCTACGGGCTTAAGAGCTCGGGTATGATCGAGCCACGGCAACTGATCGCGCGGCGTGAGTTGGCACCATCCCACGGCCCGCTCGCCGTCGAAAGCAAGCAGGCCCGGCGGCGGGCCCTTCGTCACGATCTTGCGGAATGCGTTTCGATTTTTCTCGCGCGGCCGCTTGTGGTATTCAGCGCCGATCCTCCAATACATGCACCAGCAGCCGTTGCTGGCGCCGCTCTTACCGAACAGGTCTTCCAGAGCTGGCCAGAGATCAGACGTTAGCGGGTGTATTGTGAGATTCATGCTTTCTTCCCGTTGTTTACCCCAACGGTCAGGTGCAACATGTGTTTGGTTGACGGTACGTCGCTTACATTTTGACTTGCCTCTTGGCTCACCCCAACAATGCTATTTACCTCTCCCCCATGATCGTCGAATTGGTTGACCGTCTCGATAAATCGTCGAAGCGGCACGCTCAAGTTCGAATTCGAACAAGACATAGCGCTCCGCTGTGGTGTAGCTGGCCAGTCGAACCGCCAAGGCGCGTAACTCCGCATCGTTAGTCAAATGGGCTTGGCCCAGGGCGCTGAACTCACCGCTAGCACCACTGTTATCCGTGACGGAACAATGCAGGGCGTACCTCCCATCTCGCTGGAGGTCATGCCCTTTGGGTGAGGTCGGCTCCATAAACACGAACAAATGGCCCTGTCCGATAATAGGGGTTACGGGGTGGACACGCGGCGAACCATCTGCGCGCAGCGTTGCCAAATAGGCGACGCGTCCGTTCAGGCGTTCCGCGCCAAAGGCGGCCAGGCCCGGTTGCTGATCTTCGAGTAACTGCCAACTCATAGTGAGCCTCCGGGCTTACGCCGAAAACCGAAACTGAGTTTCCCGATTTGAGTTTAGACAACCTTACAGTCGCACTCCCTCTATTACACTGTGTGGTGAGGGCATCGGCACGATTCTTGTTAATTTGAAGCCTGCTCGTTCGAACAAAGCGCGATATTCGGCTTCCGTCCGTTCGTAGCTGTGTAAGAGCAGCAGCATTTCAAGATCAAGGAACTTGCCCAGCGATGGGGTGTTGCCTTCCGGGATCACCATTTCAACCACCAGCAGCTTACCGTTTTCGGTCATTGCCCGGTGACAGTTCTGGAGAATCGTCAACGCACGTTCATCTTCCCAGTCGTGGATGATGTGCTTCATGATGTAAGCGTCGCCGCCAGCCGGCACCGACGCGAAGAAGTCACCGCCGACCGCGTCACAGCGTCCGTCAACTCCGTGCGCTTCGATGATCTCATTAGCCCCAGCGATGACGGATGGCGCGTCGAAGAGGACGCCGCTCATCTGCGGATACCTCTCCAGAATCGAGGCCAGCAGCAAGCCATGCCCGCCGCCGACATCGACGAGCTTGGTGATGCCCGTGAAGTCGTAAGCGTTGATGACCGCCGCGCTGACTGATGCGCTGAAACTCGTCATTGCGTCGTTGAAGACCTGAGCAGGCGCGGGATTCTCGGCCAGATAGTCGAAGTAAGCTTTGCCGTAGATCCGCTCGAATCCGGGCAGCCCGGACTGAGCGCTATAAGAAAGGTCGCTCCAGACGCGCCAGTGAAATTCCGCACCCAAAAAAATCGCCATGCCGCGCAAGCTATCGGGTGCGTCGCTGCGTAAGGGTTCGGCCAGCGGCGTCAGCCGAAAGCGTCCTGCCTCGTCTTCAGCGAAAATGCCGACGCTCGCCAGCGCGCGCAGGATACGGTAGAGTGGCCGCGCCTGCACTCCGGCCGCTTGCGCCAACTCGTGTGCGCTCTTCGCTTCGTCTTTCAACAAATCAGCCACCCCAAGTTTAGCCGCGACTGAAACCGCTTGTGTCCTCATAAAACCAAAAAGAATCTGTATCAACTGTGCCGCTGGCGGAACATCCTGCGCTCCCTGCCTTACGGTTTGTGACATGTAGTCTCCTTTCAAATTGAGCAAGATTAAGTCGGTCGTTCAAAATTGGCTTGTGGAATGTTGTGCATATTATTTTCAAGAATCCCCAATACAGTATCGGGGTCTTGGTGGGGTGTTGGAATTGGTTTGTTCTTGGATTCTAATCTAGATTTGACCTTCCTAAAACTCAAGGCCTGGCTTTGTATTTTTCGTAAAGCTCCGTGTGACGGCTAGTCAACGGTACATCGCGTCCGTTGATGAACACGTGTTTGACCTGGGTCCTGATCTCGAGCGGGTCACCATCGGTCACAATCAGGTTTGCAATCTTGCCCTGCTCGATCGAGCCGACACGATCTGCGATGCCGAGAATCTCAGCAGGATAAATCGTCACGGCCTTGAGCGCTTCTTCCTTTGGCAGTCCGAACGCCGCAGCCATACCGGCGTGGTACGGCAGGTTCCTTGAATACGCCGAGTCGTTGGTCTGAAACGCGATCTTCACGCCCGCTTTCGCAAGCAGCCCGGCGTTTGTAAAAGCCGCGTCGTAAGGATCATCCTCATGCACCGGAACGCGCAGCACCGGACCTACAATCACCGGGATGTTTTTCGCCTTGAGCTGGTCCGCCACTTTGTACGCTTCGATGCCGCCCGAGATAATCGCCTTCAGCTTCATTTCGGTCACGAACGCGATCGCAGCCTTGAGGTCGCGCTCCAAATTGACGTTTATCACCACCGGCAACTGCCCGCGGACTACTGGAATCAACGCGTCGAGCTTCAAGTCGACGTTTTGTTTCGGAAGAGCCGGGTCTTTGGCTCTCGCGTCCTTAGCATCGCCGTAAGCCGCAGCGTCCCGCAAAATCTTCTTCAGGTTCTCAATTTGTTTCTCCTGTTCGCGGCGAAGCTCAGTGGCTGAGCGTTGTTGCCCGAAGAACTCTCCACCGAATCCGCGACCGCCACCTAGGCCGGGCCAGTTGATGTGCATTGCAGCCGGCGATTTCAAAACCATCTCGCGCGGTGTCCAGCCGTCGAGGTCTATGATCGCGCTTTGTCCCGCGATCAACCCGCCGCGGGGAGCAGTCAGCGCCGTTGTAATCCCGTTCACCCGAGTCACCGCGATGTGCGAGCTGTCGGGGTGAATCGCAACGTCGACGTGAATGTTCGCATTGTTGTCGCCAATCTCGGACACGTCAACCGAGCCAGCCACCGAGCCAATCTCGGTCAGGCCAATCTCGGTATCCGCATCTATCATTCCGGGATAAACCGACAGCCCTTGCGCGTCGATAACTTTGGCGCCCGACGGCGCCGACACGCCAGCGCCCACCGCCGCTATCTTCCCATTCGAAATGACGACCGTTCCATTCTCTATAACCGGCCCGGTCACGGTGACGATTCGCGCGTTGCGAATCGCGTAGGTCTCCGAACTTTGAGCCGACACAGAGTGCGTGGCAGAACAGATGATATTAAAGATAATGAGCGTAACTCCGCACATTGCTGAAACGCTGAGAATTCTTATAATCCTTTTCATCATTCAACTCCGAAAGAAGGGGCCACGGGGGAGCACTGGGAAAGAAAAGATCGTCCCGTGTCCCCGTGTTCCCCGTGGTTATCATTGATTCTCATTTGGGCGAGGCTGAGGCTCCTCGGGCCTTTCGCCGCGAGGCCCGCGAGGTCCGCCGCGCTGCTCTCGTTCGCGTTTGATCAGGTCCGCTTTTTCGCGCTTGAGCGCCTCGCGTTGCTTGAGGTCTTCATTACGATCGAAGTAAACCTCGCCTTCGATTATCGTCAGCTCCGGCACGGTGTATACCGAAAACGGATGCTTGCTGAAGATCACCAGGTCGGCGTCTTTGCCAACGTCAATTGAGCCAGTGCGCTTGTCGATGCCAAGCTGAATAGCGGGATTGAGCGTGACCGTCCGTAGCGCTTCTTCTTCGCTCACCCCGCCGTACTTCATCGCTTTCGCTGCTTCAAGGTAGAGCCGTCGCGCAAGCTCATCCGAATCCGAGTTCATCGAAACGATTACTCCGCGCGAAGCCATCAACGCCGCGTTGTAAGGAATCGCGTCGTAAGCTTCGAGCTTGTAAGCCCACCAATCTGAGAAGGTCGAGCCACCGGTCTTATGCGCGGCCATCTCCTTTGCAACCTTGTAGCCCTCGAGAACGTGTTGAAGCGTTTGAACGTGAAAGCCAAGCTCGTCGCTGAGATTGAGCAGCATTAAGATCTCGTCATCGCGGTAGCAATGCGAGTGCACCATTCGCTTGCCTTGAAGAATTTCGACCAGCGCGTCCATCATCAGGTCGCGGCGCGGCGGAATGGCGTTCTTATCTGTGGCCTTCCTGGCTTCGTAGTCCTGCCACTCGCGCTTGTAATCTTTGGCCTGGATAAACGCCTCACGGATTGTTTCTTCGACACCCATTCGAGTCGCCGGATAGCGCCGCGGCGTCGTGGCCGGCAGCCCCTGACTATTCGAGCGCTTTGGGTTCTCGCCCAGTGCGAACTTAATGCCTTGAGGCGCATCCGGGATGATCCATTGATCGAGCGGCTTGCCGATCTTCCATTTGACTACCGCGTTCTGCCCACCGATCGAGTTCGCTGATCCGTGCAGAACATTGGCAGTCGTGGTGCCTCCCGCAAGCTCGCGATAGATGCTCGGGCTGTAGGGATCGATCACATCGCGAATGCGAACCATCGCCGTCACCGACAGCGAGCCCTCATTGACGTTGCCCTCAACTCCAGTGTGTGAATGGCAATCGATGATGCCGGGTGTGACGTATTTGCCGGTGGCGTCGATAACGCGAGCGTTGGGGTCGCGTGCTTGGACGTTCGGGCCAACCTCGACGATCTTTCCGTCACGAATCAAGATCGAGCCGCCCGTGATCGTCCCGTGCGACGCGGTAAGAATAGTCGCGTTTCTGATCAGCGTTTCGGCTGGTGCGATTGGCGCTACCGCAGAACTGGCTCCAGCAGCCAGTTTCGCGTTGCCGCCTGTTTGCGCGAGAGCTGAAGCGGTCATCGCTGATGTCAGCAGCATTGACAGAATCGGATTAATCCTTTTCATCGTTACCTCCAACGTTCATGTAAGGGCGGCCCTCCGTGGCCGCCCCTCTTCCAAGCCAGGCGGCGCTCAGCACTGAGGGGCGGCCACTGAGGGCCGCCCATACATGTCGTCACTTTGGTCTTGTGCCCGTGAAATCAAACGAGCCCATGGCGCCCATCGCAATGGCGCCGCGAATCGAGTCGCCTTCGATTATTCCGGTCAATACTGCGTCGATTGATTGACCGCCCATATCGATCGTTGCGGTCAGCCGGATTTGATTGCCGTTCACGCGCCCGCTTTTGATCGCGACATTCCCCATATGCGAGCTCAACGTGCCGGTTATCTGGTCACCTTCTTTCGCTAAGGTCAACTGAGCGCTTATTTCTTCTTGCGGCGTTTGGACTACGAGCGACCAAGTTCCCGACGGATCGACCGCCGGGCCGGTGGGCGCGCCCGGACGACCTCCACCCATCCCGCCGCGCATCGGCGTCGCTTCCGGTCTCTTCAATTCGATCTCGGCGCCGTCGATGAACACATGCTTGATCTTTGCGTCTTTCGCAAGAAGATCTCCGCTCGTGACGACGAGGTTAGCGATCTTACCGACTTCGATCGTGCCGAGCTGGTCCGCTGCGCCAAGAATCTCAGCGGCGTTGATCGTCAGAGCGCGCAGTGCTTCATCTTTCGCGAGCCCGTTCTCGACCGCTTTCTGAACGTTCGC
>DATFWM010000386.1:0-4081 GCA_035259295.1 Blastocatellia bacterium
GTCCTCAGGTTTCAGCGCGGGAAGAACGCTCCTTCGACCGAGAATCTTGGGCAACGTGCTTTTGCTGTGGGCGGGAATGTGAACTGCTACAAAGACGGCACCGGGCAGTTCGGCGGGGAGATCCTTGACCAGCTCAGAAAGCGCTTCAATCCCGCCGGCGGAAGCGCCGATTACGATCATGTCGTGTCCGGGCATGTTCCCTCGCTTTCACGGACTCAAGCCGATGCGCCTGTGGCAATCAAGACACAGGCACAGCCATTTGAGCTCGCAGACCTCGTGCTTGCATTGCCAATCGGTCTTACAGGACAGACACCGATGAACGTGCGGTCTTCTGATCAGCCTCTGAGACTTGCTGAGGATCCGCCGTGCCTCAGTAACCAACTCCGAAGACTGCTGCCTGAGAACGCGTGACTCGTGCCTGACTTTCTCTCGCTTTGGCGGACCGAACTCGTTGTTGGCGTGATTCCGTAGATTTGCACTCATGGCGCTAACACCTTTGACATCAGTGGTAAGCGCCCACTTAGCTTATTGTATCACCAACACATGTAAGATCAAAGCGGCATTGCTACCTTATTCTCCGTGGAGTGCTATTAGGAGTGGGACCTCGGTTAAGATGAGACTACTTTTCTCATTAACACCTTACTTCAGTGAGGTGTCGGAGGGCGACATCGCCGTTCAACCTAACTGTTTCAACAGTTTTCCGTCAACCAAGTAAACTGTGGAAACGGTTCTATAGTTGTCCTCACTCGCCACCCAACTGAAGTTGGGTGTAAATAAGATCAAAGGTTGTCCCGATGCTTAAGCATCCTTCGTCAACGCCCAGCCTGTGCCGCGACACACGACGCAGACGTTAGACGAGTACATCAGGGAGTGCTTTGTGGCGGGCGTGCCGTCGCCGTGGCCGCCGCAGCGAGGACACTTAATCGCAGGTTGATGCACGAGCACACTGCCCTTCCCGTTACAAGCAACGCACGGCTCTTCCCTACCTCCGCCGAGTCCTTTGCATAACCCACAGGGTTCCACCGCGTAGCCGGTATACTTGTGCGCGAGTTTACTAATTTGTGATTGGACTTTGATGACAAGCAGGGCCGATCTTTGCAGCAGCTCATGCGAGCGGGCATGAACGCGTTGCAATTCCGCCCGATTTTCGGCCACCTTGACACGCTGCGCCTGAAGCGCGTCGCGTATTTGCTTGCGCTTCTCCTCGGCGGTTGAGGTATCGAGAAGCTTTTCGAGCAACTCGTCTCTGCGCTTATAAGTATAAACAAGGTCGTTTAGGGCTGAGAGCTCCTCTTCAACCTCCTCGATTGCGTAGGGACGAGAAAATTTCTCCGAAAGGTTCCGCACGTGAGCTTCCAGCAGCTCGTCTAGACCTTCCGAGATGTCGACTATCTGAGGGCTTTCGTGCATTTCGAATACTCCAAACGTGCACGTTAGACAGGCGGCTAGTTTTTATCACATTACCAAAACGTTGGCAAGTCGAAGAAGGGTTTGAGACAATAGCCTCTGCGAGGCTGATGATACGTGTCCCACTTGGAGAATCTGAACAGCGTCCGAGACCTTGATGAAGCTCTAAACGAATCAAAGGAGCGCTCGATTCTACTGTTCAAGCACAGTCTGACCTGCCCGATCAGCGCGCGTGCTTTCAGTGAGTTGCAGTCTCACCTCGAGCGCGCCGATTCGCGAGTAAGTTACAAATTGATAACGGTGCAAAGTGCGCGCGCAATCTCAGATGAAGCCGCTTCGAGGCTTGGCGTGACCCACCAATCGCCGCAGGCGATTCTTGTGCGCGATGGCCGGCCAGTTTGGAACGCGTCTCACTCAGAGATAACCGTCTCGGCGCTGGATGGCGCAATACGAAACCTCGCTTGACCGTCGGGCCTTCTCACGATCATCATCCGGTGAAGTGATCGTGACCAAGCTCAGACCTCATCTCGACAAGCTACTCCTGGGTCTCATCTTCTTAGCTCTTTCAACGTCGACAATCGTGTGGACGTTGCGCGATCGAACTCCACCCGCCTGGGACCCAGCCGATCACATGCGTTATGCTTACGATTATTACCGCTTGCTGGCGCACGCGGACTTCGCAGGCTTCGCAAAGGAGTTCTTCACCGCGCCACATTACTACGCGCCGTTCGTCCACCTCGTCAGCGCTTGCGTGTTTCTGGTTCTCGGAGCTTCAAGGCTGACCGGCATCGCAGTTAACTTGCTGTCGCTCGCGGTTCTGCTTTGGAGCGTCGCGAGCATCTCGCGTCGCCTCTACGGGGATTCAAGACCAATAGCGTTAGTCGTGTTACCGGCGCTGCTTGCAAGCTGTTATCACTTCAGCGCGTGGCTGATGCACGATGCGTTCTTGGATTTCCCGCTGACTGCGGCCGTGGCGGCAGGCTTCGCTCTGTTGATCCGCGCAGACGATTTCCGAAATAGACGCCGCGCGCTGGCGTTCGCTGTTGGCGCGGCAGTGGGAATGCTCGTCAAGCAGACTTTCGCTTTCTTCTTCGTTCTGCCCGCGCTGTGCCTGTTGGTCAAAGTTATCCGCACGCGAGACCGCCGGGCCATCCTGAACCTGGCGCTTGCGGCTATTCTGTTGATCCTAATTGCCGCTCTCTGGTACGCGCCGCACCTGCGTGACGTGATTGCGATCTATCGCGAGAACCAGCGCGCGGCGGTCAACGAGAACGAAGCGCCGCTGTTCAGCTTCGACTCGAATTTCTTCTACATCCACGCGCTAATCAGCATGCAGATGCAGTTGCCGCTGGCGGCAATATTCGTCGCGGGGCTTTGTTATTCGCTTTTTCGCTACCGCAAACAAAGCTTGATTCTTTACCTCTGGTTAATGAGCGGGATAATTAGCTTCGCGTTGGTCGCCAACAAGGATATTCGTTACACCGTTCCGGTTTTGCCGGCGGCCGCAGTTCTCTCCGTCTGCTGGCTGGGCGAGTTGAAGACGCCAACCAGAAAGACAGTCGCCGCCTTGAAACCGGCTCTGGGAGCCATTGTTGCGGCGTGGGCGCTTTTCAGTTTCTTCAATGCGCAGTGGCCAAGGCCGGGCTTCGGCAAAGCCATCGACACGCCACGATATCGCTGGATGGTGTTTGCAAGAAACTACTATGGCTTCGACCATCGCCCGCTGGACGACGACTGGAGCGTGCCGGAAATAGTCCAAGCGGTTTCAAGCCTGAGCCGCGATCGCGACGCCGATTCGAATGATTCGCCTCCAGTCCTGGGAGTGGTAGTCAATCTTCCTTACTTGAGCCCGTCTAGCGTCGCACTCTATGCTCGCTTGATGACCAAGCAGCGACCGGGGCCGCCGGTGGTCGATGTCAGATGGGTCGTTGAGCCTTCGATGATCGATCGCATCGACGAGTGCGATTACGTCCTTGTGCGCACCGGACTCGACAAAGCGGATTGGGTCGCACCCGTCGAGCGCGACGTCGAGAAGTTGATACGGGATAACCCTAGTCAGTTCAAAGCAGTCGCGAGCTTCCCAATTCCTTTGACGGATGCAGAGGCGGTCATCTACCGCAACGATAAGCGGTTTAGGGAGTCAGAGTATCGGAGATGAAAACAAGCGACATCTTCAATGCGCGCCCGCGGGTTGGCATACCATCAAGTAAGGATTTCACAAGACGCGAGTGGGAGATCATACAGAGCCATCGAACGCCGGAGCAAGTGCAGCGCTTTTTGCGAACGATCCGCTACAACCGCGAGCTGGAAGGAAAGACCTGTCATTCGTTTCGCCGCGTCTTGCGAGAGAATCGCGCTCATTGCCTGGAGGGCGCGCTGGTCGCTGCGGTCATGCTGGAACAGCACGGATACCCGCCGGTCTTCGCCAGCCTTGAATCGCAGGACAAGCTCGATCACGTCTTGTTGGTTTTCAAGAGGAATGGCCGGTTCGGTTCCGTGGCGCGATCTCGCGACATCGGGCTGCACGGACGCCAGCCGGTCTTTCGAACTGTGCGCGACCTGGTGATGAGCTACTTCGATCCGTACGTGGACAAGAGCGGGCGAATTACCGGCTACGGCGTTGCCAGCCTACATGAGCTTGGGGGCTATGATTGGCGGTTCTCGATGCGGAACG
>DATFWM010000387.1:0-2465 GCA_035259295.1 Blastocatellia bacterium
ACTGTCTGTGGATCGCCACAGTTCGGGCACGGCGCAATTTGCGTTGCGGGTGGTTGACTGGGATCAGCCTCAGCAAGGACCTTCACACGGATGCCGCACTTGCAACGCCACGATGCGACTATCGCGACCATCATAGCCTCAATGCTTCCGGCAAGCGGAAGGCGGGAACGAACGCCGGGGGGCAACAAGTCTGTTGGATTATTGAGCGGTCCTGAGCTGGAAGGCAAGCTAATCCAGCTAACGGGTAGCGTCAGCCTATGCGAGTTCAGCACGCATTTTATCGATGTTGGTGTAGTTGGCAACCAAGTGATTGGCATGATAACCGTACCGCCACACAAATGCCTCATTGCGAGCAAGCGATATAGTCAGGCTCGGCGTACAATCTGACTGCTCACAGGAGCAGAACACTGGAGGAGTCTTGTCTCAAGAAAAGCCCAACCGGTCTGATGTCGAGATGCTTGTTACTTTGTTTAAGCTGAACCTACATCAACTCGGGGCCATGCGCGAACTTCTCATCGAGAAAGGCATTACTTCGGGACCCGAACTCTACCAGATGGAGAATCGTCTCGAATCGGATCTGTCTGATGTAGAGGTCCCTGCTACGCTCTTTATGCCGTTCCTTAGTGAAGTCGAGGTCATCCGCCGGCTTCTTATCGAGAAAGGCGTATTCACGAGCGATGAACTGAACCAGATGTTCAAGCGCCTCGAAGCCGAGCAGGGGTTCTGTGCCCGCCTCGAATAAATTTCTTTGAGCGAAGCCGCTTTTATCCGGGATGCTGGCGGATTATGAGTACCGAGCACGGCGCGCCTTTGGCAACGGTCTCGGCGACACTTCCAAGCAAAGCTCGACGTAACCCTGTGCGTCCGATCGTGCCGACGACGATAAGATCTGCTTTCCGCTCAGAAGCGATGTCGATTAGCGCCTTTCCAGCTGGACCAATTGTCACCAGCGTATCGCCGCTGACGTTTAACTGCTTGAGAGACTCTTCGAGTCGTTGTGTCGCGACTAGCTCCAGTTCTTTTATCTGCTCCGCGGAGACATTAAATGGCGCGCCGCCAAATGCGAGTGCAGGGTAGGCCGCAAGCGACCAGACCATGTCAAGACTGTGAACAACTGTCAATTTGGCGCCCGTCCTTTCAGCCTCGTCCCCCGCGGCTCTGAGCGCCGGTAAAACCGGATCTGAGAAATCCGTTCCGGCAACGATGCGGCCCGTGCGCTTGCCCAGGCGGACGATTAGCACTGGACAATGAGCGTGCCGTATCACGCTGTCGGTGACGCTGCCGAGAAGCGCATCTGCAGCGCTCGTTTGACCGTGACTGCCCACGATAACAAGATCGGCGAGCCACTCTTCAGCGCGATTCAGGATCAGAGCCTGCGGCGTTCCGTCGTCCACGATGAGTTCGAATTCTTCCTCAGTCCGCCCCGTGATTTCGGCGACGCGCGCAGCCGCTGCTTCGGCAATTTGCTTCATCTCTAGTGGAAATTTCAATGCGGCAATGCGGCTGATATCTGGAAACAACAGGTTGCTGCGAAGTTCATTGGGAACAATGTGGCAAACAGCCAATTGCGCTCCGGTGGACAGGGCACGATCGTGGGCCTGTCGAAGCGCTTCGTCAGAATTAGGACTGAAATCAATGGCGACGAAAAGTTTTCGAAACTTCTCCATACGTCTCCGATCTGCAGGTCAGACTAGCCTTGAGGATGCCCGGTCCGCGTTTTTGACGACAGATACAAAACACAACCACCTGGACGAACGTTCGCCAGTCCGTCTTCACTTTCTTTATACGCATTGCCTGCCAGCGATGAAGGCATTAACACCGCCGCGCAGAGCGGGATCGAGAAACTATCAACTATGAGGCGCCCAAAGCGCAAGTTGGGGGCGATAGAACACCTTCAAGGATGCCGGGACGAAAGAGCACTTGCGCGATGATGTAGCCCGCGATGTCGATTAAGATGAGCTGATTTCTGCGGGAAGTGTGCTCCAATTTTGGAGATTGGGAGAAAGCATCATGGGTGAACGTACCTGGTGGGAGACGATCAAGGTTGAAAGCGCTCAACTTGTAAATAAAGTTGAGGAGCTAATTAAGGAGGGTAACGTCCGCCGCATTGTCATCAAGCAGCATGACCGCACGATCGCGGAGTTTCCGTTGGCCGTTGGTGTGGTGGGCGCCGTCGTCGCACCTATACTGGCGGCGGCCGGAGCGATCGCCGCGCTCGTGACCGACTGCACGATTGCAGTCGAGCGTGTCCACAAGAAGTCATCATAGCGAGTGACAGTTGGGCATCGTTTGGACCAAGACATTCCGTCATCATGGCGATTTCTAAGTGACCATGTACCGGCCGCTGTGCCGAATGCATAAACACTGGGCGACGACTCGCTCGTAATCGCAAAAGAGACAAGCGTGCTGTTGTGCGGTGCCTCAGCGTTTCAGATCGTAGGTCGCGGTTCCTTCGGTTTGAGTCA
>DATFWM010000388.1:0-5008 GCA_035259295.1 Blastocatellia bacterium
TCGATGATGCGAATCCAGGAAACGTTGTGCTGTTCAACACTAACACTGGCGAATTTCGTTACTGTTGCAGCGGAGTAGTTGTGGCAAGCGGCGTCGGCGCTCTGACGGTACGCGGATGCATCATCACCATCGACAGCCGAAAGGGTGATCGCCGAGTGATGATAACCGCCGACACGACTGCGGAGGGAGTTGGCAGGGGAACAGCTTTTATAGAGCGGGCCGGGGCGCTGTTGTGTCAGATTAGCGATCATTCAATGGCTGGAAACGCTTGCACCTGCAACTGACGCCGCTTTGGCGGTTTCACGCGGAAGAGCGTAAATTTTGCGCAAACCGCCTGGCGTAACACTTCCAAACAAAGAGAATTCCGACCGTGGTCAAGCGGCATGGCGGTTGCGTGTAATGATCAGACCAACTTGGTTGTACAGAGCTTGTGGATGCAGAGTGAGACGAACAACCGCGAAAGGGAAGGGCACAAATGAAAGAAAACGTGGTAAGAGCTACGCAGTTTGTCGAGGAGCAAATATCCAATCTCGGACGCGAGGCATCACGGTTTAAGGGTACGGTGACCGACGCAGTCGAGGACTCGCTGGTCAGCGCCAAGCGGGCGGTGAAGCGCGGCTACAGTTCCGCTGAGGACTTGGTTGATGAAGCCTCTCATCAGATCAAGCGTTACCCCCTCAGTTCGGTGATCGGCGCGTTTGCGGTGGGAGCTTTTGTGGGCTGGCTTCTCTTCAGGAACAGGAGACTCTGACAAAGAAATTGAAGATACTTCTGGCAATCGACTCATCCTCCCTCTCCGAAGCAATCGTCCGCGAAGTCGAACAGCGGCCCTGGCCGCCCGAAACGACTGTGTGTGTGCTTACCGTCATTGATTTGCTGGCAATGACCTCTGCAGTTGGGTATCTAGAGCCGTTTATCAAGGGCGAGAACGAGGCGGCCAATCAGCTCGTACAGAAGGTCGCCGAGCGGCTTGAGCGACGCGATCTTAAAGCCACTGCCTTGGCGATCGAGGGATATCCCGGCACAACTGTCGTCGAACAAGCCGAGAGTTGGGGCGCTGATTTCGTTTTCGTCGGTTCACACGGACACGGCGGCTTCGTACGGTTCTTGCTCGGAAGCATCGCCAAGGCCGTCGTGCAGAATGCCCCTTGCTCGGTAGAGATCGTCCGACGCCCCGCCGCTGACGACCCGGCGACTGCGCGCGCCGGCAGCCGAAGAATATTGCTCGCTACCGATGGATCAGAGTTTTCGATGGCTGCTGCGCAATCGATCGCTCAGCGACCTTGGCCCGATGGCAGCGAGTTCAGAATCGTAAGCGTAGTCGAGGAAGTTCTTGCCGCGCTGGGTCCGTGGCACGTTGCGGGAGCAATTGCCAGACGCGTGCGCCACGACAGCAGGGAAAGGTGCGAGCAAGCGGTCAATACCGCCGGCGAAATACTGACTGGCGCTGGCGTCAGCTTCGACAATGTAGTGCTGGACGGCAGTCCGAAAAAACGGATCGTGGAGGAGGCGAAGGAATGGGGTGCTGATATCTTGGTAGTCGGCTCACACGGGCGGCGAGGGCTGACGCGCTACTTGCTGGGAAGCGTCTCTGAAGCTGTGGCGATGCACGCGTATTGTTCGGTAGAGGTGATCCGGGACCGTTCGCTTCTAGGCGGGGTGAGGCGTTGATTCTCAATAGTTCGGGAACGCGTAATCCTTGAGCATCTCCGCGCGCTCCTTTTCCTCTTCCACTCTCATCGCGTTGCAGTCGCGCATCGAAACCATGCCCGAGAACTTGCCCGTCGAGTCCTCGACGATCAGGTGATAAACTCCGCTCTCCTGCATGATACGCATAGCCTCTTTGATCTCAGTATCGGGAGTAATCTTGATCAGGTTGGTGCTGGCGATGGACTGTACGCTCACCTCTGACGGCCGGTAGTTCTCGGCGACAACTTTGTCAGATATATCACTCTGAGAGACGACGCCCACAATCTTGCCTGACAAGTTGCAGACGCCGGTCGCGCGGATGCCGCGATCCTTCAGGTAACGCGCCGCCTCAGCCACCGTAGTCTGGTTTGAGATGCAATAGACCTCTTTGCGGTCCTTGATGATGTCATGAACGGTCTTCGGCATAACTCCCTCCGTAGTCCAGGTTGTCAATCAAGGCGTACAGCTTGGGGCAAGGCCTATAATAGCGCGGTTCGACCCCGGCAGCCAGCGTGTTTGAAGATCGCATAACGCGTTGCGTTGGCTGGCGCTTCGTCTTAGCGTCTGCTCGACACTAGTTACTGGGCGGCGTATCGGAGAGCACCACTGTTTCCCGCAAGTCGCGTGGCAATGACGTAAGTCCAATGAGCGCTGCGCCATCAACGCGACAAAACCTAAGGTCCAGATCATCGTACATTCGTTTGCACGTTGGGCAGCGTTTCATCGTTGAGACTCTTCCGCGTACCTTGTTCAGCCCGTTTAGCGCAGCAACCTTGTAGGCTTCCGCGAACGTCGGATAATTGAAGACGCTGTCTCGGAAGAACTCGATGGTGCCGTCTAAGGCGAGCACGGTTTGTCCGATATGGATGATCTCAGTCGCGCTCTCACCTATCGCATGCACGCCCAACACTTTAAGCGAGTCAGGATGAAAAAGAATCTTCAACATCCCGGTGTCGTCGCCGACCATTTGGCCCTTGGCTATGTCCTCGTAGCGCGCGATTCCGACTTCGTACGGTATTTTGGCCTCAGTCAGCTCGCGCTCGGTCTTGCCGATCATTGAAATCTCGGGGATGGTGTATATCCCATAAGGGAAGGGATACTGCTTCGAGGCTGTCGATTCATCGAACATATGAGAGACGGCCAGTCGTCCCTGTTCCATCGACGTGGACGCCAGCGACGGAAAGCCGATGCAATCTCCTGCGGCGGAGATATGAGGCACGTCGGTTCTGAAGAATTCGTCGACCGTTAACCTGCCGCGCGAATCGGTCTGCAGCCCGGCCGCATCAACATTCAGAAGGTCAGTATTCACCTGTCGCCCGACGGCGTACAGAAGGCTATCGGCCCGCACGCGCTTGCCGCTCTCCAAATTAGCTTGGACCGCGCCGCCCTGGTCAATCTCGACGTTGGTGACTTTCTCGCCTAAGCGAAACACGGTGCCCTGACGCCGCATGTGATAACAGAGCGCTTCGATGATTTCGTGATCGACAAAATCAAGGACGGTCGGTCTCTGGTCGATGATCGTCACCTTCACGTTCAGCGCCGTGAGCATCGAGGCGTACTCGAGACCAATCACTCCCGCCCCCACGACGATCATGTCGCGCGGAATCGCTTCAGCCTGGCCCAACTGGTCGGCATCCAACACGCCCTTGCCAAAAGGAATCTCGGAGGCGCGCGCTGCCCGAGTCCCGCAGGCGATCAGAAAATGATCCGCCGTCAAGATTTGAGTCTCGCCGTTGTTCTCGACCTCCAACGAGAACGGACTTGCGAAGCGCGCGGTGCCGGTGATCGTCACAACGTGATTCCGGCTTAGCTGCTGCTTGATGACCGCAGCCTCTCGCTCGACTACGTTTCCCACGCGCGACGCAAGATCGGAGACCGAGATGTCGCCCTTCAGAACGTAGTCGCGGCCGTAGAAAGCGCGCTGCCGGAATCCGGTCAGGTAGAGAATGCTCTCGCGCAAGGTCTTGCTTGGGATAGTGCCGGTGTGCAGGGAGACTCCGCCGATCATTCGCTCGCGGTCAATGATCGCGACGCGCTTGCCAATTTTTGCCGCGGCGATAGCGCCCTTCTGGCCGGCTGGCCCGCTGCCGATGACTATAAGATCAAATTGATTTGAAGCGGTGCTCATAGTTGTTTAGCCTCCTGCCTAAAGCTTGGTTTAAGTTGCGAACTCGTCCGCAGCGTCTGATTTGCTTGTGGCTCCGCCAACATCCATCCGCCACGCACCGTTGCTCCTACGACGATCCCTGCGCTGATCAGGACGACGTTCTTGATGATGTATTGCCCTTCCAACGTCGGAGCAAACGGCACTTTCGTGAATGCTTCGTGAGGAAAGAGCACAACCGGTGTCAGTGTGCCCAGCATCTGCGCAAAGAGCAGCAAGAGGGTGACGCGCAATCCGCGGCCGACGAGCAGCCCTACGCCGATGATGCATTCCCAACTCGCCAGAATCGGGAGCGAGACTGCCGGCGTCACCAGGCCGCCCGTAAGCATACTGATCGTTCGCGTCGCCAGGTCCTGTGCCGGACTCATCTCCGGGAAGAACTTGAGTACCCCAAACCAGAAGAACACGATTCCCAGGCTCATCCTCAACAGCACGAGACCATAACGAGCCATCCAGCTTGTTATTTTCAGATCGCTCGCCCGTATCAACCCCCTGATGTTCTCAATAGCTTTCATCCTTCACCTCCCGACTACGCGCCCGCTGCCAGATGAGCTTCCTGTGCCTTCTCCTCAACGCTCTCCCATTTCACGATCTTCAGATCGAGCACGAAGATCGCGTAGATCACAGGCACCAACAGCAGCGTTATGAATGTCGCAACGACCAATCCTCCGATTTGCGCGTAGCATAACGGTTCCCACAACGGTCCTCCGTGCGTCGCAAGCGGAAACAGCGCGATGACCGTTGCTCCGACGGTTATCATCACCGGTCGTAATCGCATGATACCAGCGTCCAGTAGCGCCTCTTTGAACGGATGGCCTTCGGCGTGTTTTTCTTCAATGAAGTCAAACAGCACGATTATGTGGGAGACGATCACTCCGATGAGACTCACGATCCCGAGAAAGGCCATGAACCCAAACGGCGCCCCCATGATCCACAACGCGGCGATTGCTCCGACCATTCCAAAAGGTATGGCGGCGAACACAATGAAAGGCTTGATGGCGTGCTTGAACTGAAACACAAGCGCCAGGAAGATCAGCGCAACAGAAATGCCCATCACCACGGTTAGCTGTTTGAAGCTCTTGACCTGGTCCTTCTCCTCGCCAGCGATCTCCATCCGGTACCCAGGGGGAAGGGCGCGAGCGATCTCCATTATCC
>DATFWM010000389.1:0-2397 GCA_035259295.1 Blastocatellia bacterium
CCGTCAAGAACGTGAAGAGTACGAGCGTTTCGATCAGCGCAAGGCCGAGCAGCAGCATCGTGAAGATTCGACCGCCGGCCCCAGGGTTGCGCGCCGTGCCTTCGCAGGCGGCGGCGATAGCCTTGCCATCGCCAAGGGCTCCACCAAACGCGGCAATTCCAACTGCGAATGAGCCCATCGCAGGAAAGAACCAGGAGCTTCCGCGGCCTGCTGCGGCTTCCCCGCCCTGCGCCAGTGCCGTCGCCGCAAGCGTCAAAGTGAAAGCCGCCGACAAAAGAAATAATCTGACTCTTCTCATCATCTCCCTCCCGAGGTTTCAAGCAAACCTCATCTCCGACGTCTTGCGCCGGAGGCTGGAACTTCGCTTGTCAGCTTGGTCTCGCCGCGACTCGCGGCAACCCGCATTCGAAGTTCAATTATCAACGGAGAGGAATTACGGCGGCTCACTCGAAATAATTTCCACGCGCCCGGTATACGCTTGCCCCTCTTACTGCAAGGCTCCAGCAGCGGCGTGCCGTCAACTTCTATGAAAAGAGCTGAACCGTCGTCTCCTCCTGGTTCTCTTACGTATGAATGCAAACAACCTGATCTGATGCTCAGTGCGCTTCGGCGGCCGCTTCGGTCTGGTGCTCGTGATGCTCGACATCGTGATCCTCGTGAGGCACGGTCTCGGACAGGTATACCATCGAGAGCATGATAAATATAAAAGTCTGCACGAACGCCACGAAGATCCCAAGCACGATGGTGAACAGCGGAACAATCGGGGCAACCAGCTTCAGAAACGCCAGGCCGATCTGCGCGTCGGCGAACATGTTGACGAACAACCTGAGCGAAAGCGTCACCGGACGCACCGAGTTTGAAATCAGTTCTACTATGAAAATCAACCAGCCAATTGCCCAAAGCATCGCACCCGTCAATCCCCCGGTGAAGTGTTTGAGATACTTGATTCCCTGCTGTCTGAAACCGCTCCCGATGTAATAAATGAATGACGTAATCCCAAGAGCTCCGGTCACGTTGATGCTCTCGGTCGGAGCGCCCAGTCCCGGTATCTGTCCCATCAGGTTACCGATGAGGATGAAGACCGCAAACGAGCCTATTACCGGAACGTAACGACGGCCGTAAGGTCCGATTACCTGGTCGAGCAGCCCGCGGATCTGCTCGATGATTATTTCCAGAAGCTGCTGCCCATTCGAAGGCTTATCCACCGAAAGCTTGCCGCGCAAAAGATAAATTCCGACGATGGAAATGATGAACAGGCAGATCGCCCAAACGACGTGGTGAGGAATGACTTCACCCGGCGCAGGCTCGTGCCAATGCGCGCCGAAAAGACCGTAGATGGGCGGCATTATTGCTCGCTCGATGTTGAGAACCAGCGGCCCCAGATAGTGATTCGCTGCTTCAACGAGCCAGGGCTCCGCGGCGTGCTCGCCTGCTTCGCCCGCATGTTCAGACGCAGCGTGGGCCGCAGCGCCCGCGCCTTCGGCCCCTTCTTGTATTAGTGCCAGAATTGCCGCAAGCATCAGTTATCGCTCTCCCTTACCGGCTGCGATGGTCCTGATGGTAACGTAAGCAGCCTCGATCATAATTGCAACTGCAGGGGCAAACAGGCCCGCAAGTATCGCGATGGCATCGAAGTAGCCGGTCTTGTTAGCCGCCCACGCGACCGCTGCGATCGCCAGCCATCGAACTATGAACTTGATAGATGTCCCGGGCGGAGTCTTCTCGCTCCCAACTTCGAGGATAGCTTTGAGAGACGAGTTGAGCCACCGATAGTTCAGCAAAGCCAACCCGCCGCCCAACGCGACCCCTAAAGCGAACCGCAGATCGGCAAGGACCATAGCGCCGGCCGTGCCCAGCGCTACCAGACCGAGAATATTGCGCCAAACACGGCGCTCAACTGCCTCGGGACGGCCGAGTCCGGATCCGCTTTCAGACGAAGGTGCATTGTTGAGAGTCGACATGTACTGCACGGTTTCTTGCACCATACAAAGGAGGGGATTCTACCAACGGGATTTGAGCATTGTCCAGTGACGCGAGGGCGAGCCTTGTGCGGGACAACGGTCGGGCTGAAAAAAAGATCTACCGATCAGATCGGACAACGAACGCCAATAATACGAACGACTGCACCCGGAACATGATCGAATGACGCTGGTCCCGGAATTTCGCCGAATCAGGGCCTCCAGCGACCAGATTCAGTCTGGCATGGTCGTTGCGTTGCAACATCCTTCCAGCGTCAAGATTACGAACAGGTCAGAGGACTCCCAGGTCACAGAAGGAGGCTGATCATGTTATTTCGGAAGCTGCTTACCACGACTATCCTGGCGGGCGTATTGCTCGCCTCCGGATTGGTTAGTTCAGCGAACGCTCGCTCTGATGGCTGGCACAATCACTGGGGCG
>DATFWM010000390.1:0-2895 GCA_035259295.1 Blastocatellia bacterium
CCCGGCCATCCAACGTTGCCGCCATCCAGCGCAGTGCCGGATGCCGGACCTGCCGTTGCACATCGGTCAGCACCTGACCGGTATTGCTCTCATACCAGCGCCGATTCAGGTCCTCGGTCGCAAGCCCGAGCTGAACGACAAGGTTGCTTGAGAGGTCGTCCGGTTCAAGTTCGCCGCGCTTTTCGCGCCACAACCGCAGCAGGGCGCCTTCATCGTCGCCCATAATGATCCGGGCGTCCGAGCCGCCCATGAAATAGCGACGGTCTTTCCCAAGCTTTGTCATTGCCAGCTCCTGCTTACGGCTGAAGTCGCCTTCATGCTGTTCAGGGCGCAATGAACTACGCGCCTAGCAGCCAGGCTGATAAGCATCCGGACCTGACTTGAGTATCGAACGAACGCGCGCTCACGTAACGGCTTGTTCTTGATTAGGAACAGAAGCCCGACCAAAAGAAAATTCCAGGGATACCGCCCCAGTAAAATGACAGCGATCGCGTAGCAGAGAATCACGATGTAAGAGCCCAAGGGCACCCCCGCTGCGTTTCTCCCGCCACAGACGGATGAGGGCGTTCTCGTCATCGCCCATATGATCCGGGCATCTGAGCCGCCGCCGAAGTATCGACGGTTCATCCTCGCTTGGGCCTCCCCGGGATTCCATTCTTCCGACATTTGTTTTCCGAAATAGATCGTAGTCAATATCAGATCGCCATATGTCGAGCGATAATCGCTCATCTTAGGTTGAAAGTCAAGAGGGAGGTAGAGTTCCAGCGAAGCAGAATCGGAGAACGGCCCCCAATGCTGGAACCAGCACAAATTCGGGCTGCACGCGCTCTTCTCGGTTGGCGCCAGAATGACTTGTCGAAGGCTTCAAGCGTAGGAACAGCCACAATTCGGCGCATTGAAAATGGGGGTAGCCCAATAACCGGCTACGTTTCGACGGTAATGCGGATTGAAGCGGCGTTCGAAAAAGCCGGCATTATGTTCATCACCGCTGACGAGATCGCCGGAATCGGTGTTCGACTAGCCAAGAAAAAGCGACGATGATTAAGCCAAAACGACAGCCAGTGACCAAAGCGCCGAAGGAACTTGCCATTTACTTGACCCTTTGGATTAGGTCGCGCGAATGAAGTACCAAGTTACGTATTTGCTGCCGCTCAACCTTAGCTTCGCGTGTGTAGAATCCGTGCGTGACTGCATTCTTGTTCCCGCACGGCGCACCCGATCCTGCTGCCCCGCCATGCATCCGGCATCTTCGCTTCTCGCTTACCGCAGGCGACATGCAGGCTCGGCCGGAGCGTGTCTTCGCCCCACAACGTGGGCTCGCCAGCATCGGGCCAGTATTACGTCGGTGTGTGGCCATTGCCATTTCGGGCCGTGGTTGAATCTGTTTTCTGAGGCAGCTTGGGAACTGCGAATCCATTTAATCTGCGAGCTCGCGCCGCATTTGCCTTCTTCGGAGCGGCGTTTGGAGTCGCATATTTGATCTCGCCAAGACTTGCTTCTACGGGCGTGACGGCAGAAAGCTGTTGCGTCTTGGACGCTTCGACAGTCGCACGATGACGGTCCGCTGCAGCAATGAGTTCAACGGACATAGCCATCAGCTTAGTGGCTGACCGAACACTAAATTCCAGGAGTGGGCGGTTCTCGACTTTGACTTCTCTGTCTATCTTGCGTTTGGGGTCGTACTTTAAATGCTCCACGGCAAGGCTCAATTCCTCGGAGAGATGAAATCTCAGCGGCCCTTTCAGATTTTGCAGGAGCCGCGCTAGGGTGATTCGACAAACAGCCAAGTCAGCGAGAATAGCCGCGTGGAACTCATCAACTGCTTTACCGGCTGCGATTAGGGAAACGGTGTCGTTCAGATCGTCTGCCCTAGGAAACTCAAGGTCCGAGTACTCATCGATCGGTAATACCGTGCATAGATAGTCTAACAGACCCTTAGCAAACTGGTCGTCTGCCGTCCCGAACGCCTCCTTGAGAAGTGCAAAAGCGATGGTCTGGTCGGGATGGTCGAATTCCCGCCGACCGCCGCGATGGTCTTCCACGAACCTGATGCGCGGAACGCGAACCTGATCTTTCAAGCGTTGCTTTTGTTTCGCGAGTACGGCCCGTTCGTAATCGGTGGGTTCGTATTTTGATTCAGCAACCGTTTCAAGTTTTTTTGGTTGTGTTCGTTCCATGGCTTCTAGGTTCTCCCGATCGGTTAAGAGCGCGTCCTTGAGACGCCCACGCTGACGTTCGCGTTGGGTCCAGTCATCGTCTATAATCGTGAAGCTGCGCCGAGGCCTAGGGCGCTTTCCACCTTGCTCGCGGAGTACTGCTGACTTGCGGTCAGTCGGTTCGTTTTTCGATTCAGCCGTGGCGACAGGTTTTGTGGGTTGTGCTTTCATGGGGACCTCCGTGCAACCCAGTGCCGGGCACAGCCCGGCTTATCCATCGCTGAAAGCGATGGCGCGAACGCACGCAACGTGAAGCCAAGCTATCGAGATAACGGACAGCGATTTGCGCTGCTGCCTAGCGCACGCCCAAGACGTGGCGATTGATCGAGCCACGCACGCAACAAGGGCTATCCGGCTTCAGCAGAAGGTTGGGGAAGATTCGCTGAGCCCGTACAAGAGCCTACATAAGCTAATCAAACGGCTTTGTCGACTTTGGCCCGGTATGCCCTGCCGACTTTGGTCCGGTATGGTCGTGGGGTTGTGGTACTTTGCATGGGGTTGAATTTCAGTTTTTAGCTTGAAACGCTCCTATTGGACGGAGCCGGACCATTATCCGGACAGACGCACTGTTCGGAGTCAGGCGACCAGCGTCGCGCCGGCGCACAATGCTATTGTCGGTGGTTCGTGAGGGCAAAGAGAACGCGCTTGCAGCTCGAGGCAGGTAGGAACCAGCGCCCCC
>DATFWM010000391.1:0-5612 GCA_035259295.1 Blastocatellia bacterium
TGGCTGGGCCTGTCGGGCTGGCGCTGGCTGTTTATCATCGAAGGAGCGCCCGCAATTATCTTTGGCGTGATTACGATCTTTTATCTTACAGATCGCCCGCATCAAGCTCGTTGGCTCGCAGACGACGAGCGCGAGTGGCTCAGCTTGGAACTGGAACGAGAGAACCGAGCCAAGCAGGGCGCGCACGCTGCCGGCCTGCTGCAAACCGTATCGCAAGCGTTTCGGCATCGGGAGGTGATCCTCCTGACCCTCGGCTACTTTTTCATGGTCACCGCCGTCTATGGCTTGAACTTCTGGTTGCCCACGATGGTCAAGAGACTCTCGGGATCATCCAACCTGATAGTGTCATTCATTTCCGCTCTTCCGTATTGCGTTGGGCTTATCTCAATTCTATTGGTTGGATGGTCCTCGGATAGAACTCAGGAGCGGCGCTGGCACACGGCCGCTGCAATGATGGCTACAAGCGCCGGCCTCTTGCTCAGCGTTGTCGCAGGTGACTGGACTGTACTGGCTGTCATGATGTTCTGCGTAGCAGCGGCAGGAACCTCCGGCTACCTTCCCGGGTTTTGGGCATTGCCGACAAGCTTCTTAACCGGGACTGCCGCCGCCGCTTCCATCGGACTGATCAATTCGATCGGAAACCTTGGAGGATTCACCGGCCCGTACGTCGTCGGTTACTTGAGCAAGTCAACGGGATCCTTTTATGTTGGCATGCTTTACTTGTCGCTCTCTGCGTTGACCGCAGCGGGCATCATTCTGTCGCTTCGCGCGACTAAACAAACACGGACGTTATCAGCAGAAGGGTCCATAGGAACAAACCTGGGAGGGTTGGATGTCTAGAAAGAAAACTCCAGAACAGTTGCGCAGTCACCGGTGGTTCTCCGTCACCGACATGCGTTCATTCGGCCACCGCGCGCGCGCCAAACAAATGGGCTACTCGATAGACGACTTCGCGGGCAAGCCGGTGATCGGGATCATCAATACCTGGAGCGATCTCACTACTTGTCACACTCATTTCAGAACGCGCGCCGACGAGGTCAAACGCGGGGTCTGGCAAGCAGGTGGCTTCCCGGTCGAGCTGCCCGCCATGCCGGTCAATGAAACCTACATGAAGCCGAGCCCGATGATGTATCGGAACCTGCTGGCGATGGAAACTGAAGAGCTGATTCGCAGCCAGCCAATTGACGGCGTGGTGTTGATGGGCGGTTGCGATAAGACCACGCCGGGGTTGTTGATGGGCGCAATCACGATGAATCTTCCTGCGATTTATCTCACAGCCGGGCCGATGCTTCGCGGCAACTGGAACGGCCAAGCGCTGGGCAGCGGCACGGATCATTGGAAATACTGGGCGGAAAAATGCGCGGGAAATATCAGCGATTGCGAGTGGAGGGAGCTTGAGGACGGAATTGCGCGATCCGCGGGACATTGCATGACCATGGGAACTGCATCGACGATGACCGCCATGGCTGAGGCACTCGGCCTGACGCTTCCGGGCGCATCCTCGATTCCCGCCGTCGATTCAAACCATTCTCGAATGGCGACGAACTGCGGCAAGCGGATCGTTGAAATGGTTTGGGAGGACTTGAAGCCACGCGACATTCTTACCGAGCGCTCTTTCGAAAACGCAATCACCACTGATATGGCAATAGGCCGATCAACCAACGCGATCATTCATCTCGTGGCGATGGCCGGTCGCGCAGGCATTCAGCTCCACCTGAAAAAGTTTGATGAGATCTCGGATCGCACGCCGATGATTGCCGACCTGCGACCGTCGGGCCGGTATCTGATGGAAGATTTTTATTACGCGGGTGGGCTTCGCGCCTTACTTAAACGAATCGGCGATTTGCTTCATTTGGATGCGGCGACAGTCTTGGGCACAACCCTCGGTCAGAACATCGAGTCGGCCCGAGTCATCAACAGCGAGGTGATTCGCGGGATGGATGAACCCGTCTCGGCGCGCGGTGGAACTGCGATCCTTTACGGCAATCTTGCGCCCGACGGCGCCGTGATCAAACCTACAGCCGCCGAACCGCGACTGTTGAAGCATGCGGGCCGTGCGGTCGTCTTTAAAGACTACAACGATCTGGCTGCGCGCATCGACGAGGAAGCGTTGCCGGTTGATGAAGACTCGGTGCTTGTCTTGCAGAACGCCGGTCCCATCGGCGGACCGGGCATGCCTGAGTGGGGCATGTTGCCGATTCCGCAGAAGCTTCTGAAGCGAGGAGTCCGCGATATGGTTCGCATCTCCGACGCTCGGATGAGCGGCACGTCTTATGGCGCGTGCGTGCTGCACGTCTCGCCGGAATCATTTGTGGGCGGACCGCTTGCGCTGGTAGAGGACGGCGACTTGATAGAGTTGGATGTTGCAAGCCGCAAGTTGCATCTGAACCTAAGCGACGCGGAGCTTGCGCGCCGGCGCGAGCGGTGGACTCCGCCTGCGCCTCGATATGAGCGCGGCTTTGGGGCTTTGTATTCAGAGCACGTTACGCAAGCGCATCTGGGTTGTGATTTTGATTTCCTGCATGACGGCGCAGATACGCCCGAACCGGAGATTCACTAGATGAAGGACGAACGTTCGGAATCCCGTAGGGATGGGATGTTTATAGAAATCGATCGCGAGGCTGACGCTAGCTCCGTAGGAGCGAAATGTTCCACGTCAAGCTGCGGCTTCGACGGCCGGCACATTTCACTCCTACGGAGTTCCTATAGTCGACTCACCGGTGCTATAAACATCTCATTCCTACGGAGTTTGGGGAACCCTCGCCGTGCTGCGCAGCCAGCTACTGCTTTCGGTGCGATGCGAGTTGCACTGCGCGTCTGCGTTGAATTAGTAATCGTCACTTGGGTATTGATTGCAAGCGGAATGGCATCGCCTCAGCAGCCGATGATCGACCTTGCCAAGTTTGATCACGATCGCATTTTGAGAGCAGCCAACCAATATTTGATCGAGAAACCGATTACCATTACCGCCTCCCCGAGCCCGCGTAGTGCGGGCGGTTCGCACGACTATTTCTCTGAGGGCGATTACTGGTGGCCCGATCCGGCAAATCCAAACGGCCCGTACATTCAACGCGACGGAATGTCGAACCCTGACAACTTCAACGACCATCGCCGCACGCTGATGAGACTCAGCGTGCAAGTCCCCCCGCTGGTCGCGGCCTGGCGAATCACCAACGACTCCCGCTACTCGAACAAAGCCGCCGAACATCTGCGGGCGTGGTTCATCGACGAGCGAACGCGGATGAACCCGCACCTCAAATACGCGCAGGCGATTCACGGTCGATCTACCGGTCGCGGCACGGGCATCATTGATACGATTCATCTTGTCGAAGTTGCGCGATCAATCGAGCTGCTTGAACATTCGCCCGCGCTCAAGCCAGCGGAGCTGAAAGCGATCAAGCAATGGTTCGCCGATTATCTTCAGTGGATGACCACCGATCAGAACGGCATCGACGAGCGCGAGGCAAAGAACAATCACGGCAGCTGTTGGGTAATGCAGGTCGCCGAGTTCGCGCGCCTGACCGGTAACCAAGAGTTGTTGGCTTATTGTCGCAATCGTTTCAAGACGGTTCTGGTGCCGAATCAGATCGCCGCCGATGGCAGCCTCCCACAGGAGCTGCGTCGCACAAAGCCATATGGCTATTCGCTGTTCAATCTCGAAGCGATGGCTGCGGTCTGCCAGATACTCTCCACCACTAAAGACAACCTGTGGACGTTCGAGACGTCTGATGGTCGCGGGATGCGCAAGGCGATGGATTTCATGTTGCCCTACATTCGCGACAAGAAGAGCTGGAAGCTTGCGCCTGACGTTATGTACGACCAGTACTGGCCGATGCGGCAGACCAGCCTCTTGTTTGCGGGGCTCGCGCTCGGCCGTGCCGATTACATTGATCTCTGGAAGAAGCTGCCGCCCGATTCAGCGGTCGAAGAAATCATTCGCAATCTTTTCATCCGTCAACCCGTGTTATGGGTCGAGGCGCCACGATGAACATGTAAGGGCGGCCCTCTGTGGTCGCCCCTCAGTCCAAGGAGGTCGATGAGCGAGGAGGGCGCCCACGGAGGGACGCCCGTACATGTTCTGGAAGGAGAACCAAGGTAAATCATCATGGCTAACTCAATAACCATCACTAATGTCGAACCTGTTGACATTCGCTTTCCTACTTCGCGGACGCTGGACGGCTCGGACGCAGTGAACGTCGATCCGGACTACTCGGCGGCATACGTCATCCTTCGCACGAACGATCCAGAGCTGGAAGGTCACGGGCTTACGTTCACCAACGGTCGCGGCAACGATCTCGTTTGCGCGGCTATCGGCGCGCTCGCGGCACGGCTTGTCGGCAAAACTCTTGATTCGCTGACTGGCGATCAGTCTGCATTCTGGCACTCGATCACGGGCGACACGCAGATGCGATGGCTTGGCCCCGAGAAAGGCATCATTCATCTGGCAACCGGAGCAATCGTAAACGCAGTTTGGGACCTGTACGCGAAGAGCGAAGGGAAACCGCTCTGGAAGTTGCTGGTCGATATGACCCCCGAGCAATTGGTGGCGTGCGTTCCCTTTCGCTACATCACCGACGCGATCACCCCTGCCGAAGCCCTAGAGATCCTTCAGCGTTGGGCACCGACTCGCGCGGAACGCGAGGCCGAGATGCGCGAGCGCGGTTATCCCGCTTACACGACTTCAGCGGGTTGGCTTGGCTATGACGATGACAAGATTCGGAGGCTAGTCCGTGAAGGAATCGCGAAAGGCTGGACTGATTTCAAGATGAAAGTCGGCGCGAACCTGGATGACGATGTGCGCCGCGCTGCGTTGATTCGCCAAGAGATCGGCCCGGACCGCACCTTGATGGTTGACGCGAATCAAGCTTGGGACGTCGGCACGGCGATCGAATGGATGAAGCAGTTGTCGCAATTCAAGCCGCTGTGGATCGAAGAGCCGACTAGCCCCGACGACGTTCTGGGTCACGCGACGATCGCTCGATCCGTCGCGCCGATTGGCGTCGCAACCGGCGAGCACTGTCACAATCGAGTGATGTTTAAACAGTTCATGCAAGCGAACGCGATAAGCTTCTGTCAGGTCGATAGCTGCAGGCTAGGTGGTGTCAACGAGGTGATAGCCGTGCTGCTGATGGCTGCGAAGTTCGGTGTGCCGGTTTGTCCCCACGCGGGCGGCGTCGGGTTGTGCGAGTACGTGCAGCATATCTCGCTGTTCGATTACATCGCTGTGAGCGGCTCGCTGAAGGACCGCCGTTTGGAGTATGTCGATCATCTGCACGAGCATTTCGTCGATCCGGTAGTGATTCGAAACGGGAGCTATATGCCGCCCGAGCGCCCCGGCTACAGCATCGAGATCAAACCCGAATCGCGGGAACGCTACGGCTTCCCGAACGGCGCAGAATGGCGAAGAACAAGTTAGCCGCTTGGATACACCTCAACACAGGGCTAAACAAATTGGTTCTTTTGCGGACGATCGGGAGTTACCGTGATTAACATTAGACCGCTGCGACAAGTCGGATTCCTCGTGGTCCTGCTGGCAATTAATCATACAGCTTTCGCCCAACAGCCATCAGATGCGGAGAAGTGGCTTGCTGATTTCAACCAGTTGCTCGACG
>DATFWM010000392.1:0-5345 GCA_035259295.1 Blastocatellia bacterium
CAGCGGTAGGAGAGAGACCCGTCCAGCCGGTCCTTGATGTAATTGAGCGCGTCGAGCACGACCCAGTCTTTGCGGAGTGGGACCTCGAAGCTCTCGAACGCGGGCTCGGTCTCGTGTTCGGGTCGATATCGCATTACTTCGAGTTTGATTGTTTCAGGCAAATCCTATCCTCCTGCCTGTCCCACGTCACCCGGCTCAGTCATTTTTCGAAAGTCCAGCAGCGCGTCGATCTCGTCGTCAGGTAGCACCTTCCAGTCCCTGGCTACTTCGCGAACCGTGCGGCCGGTGGCGTAAGCTTCCTTCGAGATCGCCGCTGCTTTGTCGTAGCCAATTCGGGGCGCAAGCGCAGTGCAGATCGCCAGGTTGCGCTCGACTGTCTCCTGGCAACGTTCCACATTCGCAGTTATGCCGACGACGCACTTGTCGGTGAAAACGCGGCTCACCGACGAGAGCAGGTGAATCGCTTGCAGCAAGTCATACACCATCACCGGCATCATCACATTCAGCTCGAAGTTCCCGGTCGCGCCACAAAACGTAATCGCTGCGTCGTACCCGATAACCTGGGCGGCCACCATTGTGACCGCTTCGCACATGACCGGGTTGACCTTGCCGGGCATGATCGAGCTGCCAGGCTGCGTTGCGGGAAGATTGATCTCGCACAACCCAGTCCGCGGCCCGGAGCCCAGCCAGCGAATGTCATTGGCGATCTTCATCAGACTGCAGGCAATCGTTCTGAGCTCACCGGAAGCTTCAACGCAGCCATCGCGCGCGGCCTGGGCCTCGAAGTGGTTCCGTGCTTCGCGAAACGGCAGGTTGGTGTCCTCGGCGATGTAAGCAATCGCCTTCGCCGGGAAGGGGGGCCTCCGGTTGATCCCGGTTCCCACCGCCGTGCCCCCGAGCGCGAGGTCGAGCAATGCGTCTCGAGCGTGCGTAGCTCGTTCGACTCCCTTCGCTGCCTGGTCGGCGTAGCCGCCGAACTCCTGCCCAAGCCGCACGGGCGTCGCGTCCATCAGGTGAGTGCGTCCTGACTTCAGAATCGGATCGAACTCGATTGCTTTTGCTTGCAGTGCCTCGCGTAGGTGCTCAAGCGAAGGGATCAATTCTTCCGTAATAGCGGTTGCCGCCGAGACGTGAATCGCAGTTGGAATCACATCATTGGATGACTGCGACATGTTGACATGGTCGTTTGGATGAACGGCCTTCGCCCCGCGTTCGAGCCCCAGGATCTCAGCGGCGCGGTTGGCGATCACTTCGTTAGCGTTCATGTTTGTCGAAGTTCCGCTGCCAGTCTGGAAGATGTCGATGGGAAACTGGGAATCCCAACGACCCTCCATCACCTCGGTCGCAGCCTGGACAATAGCATCGCCGATGAGAGGCTCAAGGTCGCCCGCGTCCATGTTGGCTCGCGTGCAAGCGCGCTTGATCAGGCCGAGCGCGTAGATGAATCGCCGCGGAAAGACCAGTCCGCTGATGGGGAAGTTCTCAACCGCGCGCGCGGTCTGAGCGCCGTAATAAGCGTTTGCAGGAACTTTCATCTCGCCGAGTGAATCTTTCTCAGTGCGAAATTCTGACATAGCTGCTCCACATTCTACGTTGGCGCGCGATGTGAAGGGTTGTTCTCAAAGGTCGATTCCGATGCCGAACAACTGGCGCGTTATGCTGCCCCGATCTCTCGCTGGAGTGATGTCTCGGCTAGCTCTTCTTGCAGCCAAAGGTTAATCAGCGTTTCAGTTGACACGCCGAGCCGGCGGGCCCGGTCGCGCGTTCGATGGATTATCTCTCTAGATGCGGGGCAATACACCCTCGAAGAGTTGATGTCCATCCTTGCTTCTTGCTGACGCATAGCGTTAGTTCCAACATTGCCGCTTGAGCCGAGCTACCTCCCGTACACCCGCTCACCCGGTGGCCAGCGAGTGATCGTCACCGGCAAGTACTCTACTCGCGACGAGCCATCCTGGTTGCGATACACCAACGAGTGCGCCAGGAACTTCTCATCATCACGTGTTGGAAAGTCCGTCCGCTGGTGAGCCCCGCGAGATTCGGTTCGATGCAAAGCGCATTGCACTGTCGCTTCCGCCACGTCCAGCATGAACGACAGCTCGAGTGCCGAAGTAAACTCAGTGTTGAAAGTGCGACTGTGGTCATCGATTGAGAGGTTCTTGTAGCGCTCTTGCAGTCTTCGGATGTTGACGGCCGCCTCAGCGAGCGAATCCCCGCTGCGGTAGATGCCCGCTCCTTGTTCCATTGTCTCTTGCATTTCCTCGCGAACAATAGCGATCCGCTCTTCGCCTCCGGTTTTGCCCAGGAACTGCTGTAGCCTGCGCTGCTCATCCATCGCCTGAGCCAGGATCTGGCCGCCGGGCTCTTTCTGCTCGGAGGCGAAAGCGGCGGCTGCTCTTCCGGCTCGCGCTCCGAACACCAGACATTCGGTCAAGGAATTCGACCCGAGCCGGTTCGCGCCGTTGATGCTTACACACGCAACTTCGCCAGCCGCGAACAAGCCTTTGACTGGCGTCGCCCCGCTGATGTCCGTGTGCACACCGCCCATCATGTAGTGTACAACTGGCCTGACCGGAATCAAGTCATTGACTGGGTCGATATTCTCATATTTGAGGCACAGCTCTCGAACAAAGGGGATTCTCGCGTTGATAACTTTCTCGCCAAGATGCCGCACGTCCAGATGAACTACGTGGCCGTAAGGCGTCTTTATTGTGCGACCTCTTTCCATCTCCTTCACGAATGCCTGCGACAGCCGGTCGCGAGGGCCAAGCTCCATCGAGCGGAGGACCGGCTTCGCCTGAGGCGTGCCCAGATCGTAGTCCTGCAAATAGCGGTAGCCGTCCTTGTTGAGCATGTACCCGCCTTCGGCACGGGCCGCCTCAGTGATCAAAATTCCGGTGAACGGCAGCCCGGTAGGATGATACTGCACAAATTCCATGTCCTTAAGCGGCGCGCCTGCCCGATAAGCCAACGCCATCCCGTCGCCGTTCTTGATGTTGGCATTAGTAGTAAACGGAAACACCCGGCCGCAGCCACCGGTACATAGAATCACGGCCCTTGCAAGAATGGCATGGGTCTTACCCGACATCAGCTCGATGGCGACGACTCCTTGCACCTGGCCATCGTCGACCAGCAGCTTGGTAACAAAGAACTCGTCATAGCGGGTTATGGCGTTGTACTTGAGCGAGGTTTGAAACAGAGTGTGAAGCATGTGGAAGCCGGTCTTGTCGGCCGCGAACCACGTGCGCTTCTTCTTCATGCCGCCGAATGCCCTAACCGCGATGTGCCCGTCCGGCTCGCGATTCCAGGGGCAACCCCAGCGTTCGAGCCTGAGCATCTCCTCCGGCGCTTCTTTGACGAAAGCCTCAACCGCGTCTTGATCGCACATCCAGTCACCGCCTGAGATGGTGTCGTAGCAGTGTTCGTCAAGGCTGTCGTCCGGTTTGATTGCAGCAGCCGCGCCCCCTTCGGCCGAAACCGTGTGACTGCGCATCGGGTAGACCTTTGAGACGACGGCTACATTCAATCCGGGATCAATCTCGGCGACGGCGATGGCCGCGCGCAGGCCCGCCCCTCCCCCGCCAACCAGAAGTACATCGTGAGAAGAGATTTCCATATCCACCAAGACCCCTACTTCCCTCCAAGCTGCCAGAACAAGAAGCTCAATTCATCGGTCTGATCTTCGATTTGCTAGTCACCGGTAGAATTGCCTCCTGAGCGAGAATCTGTGGCGTTGAGAACCTGGGCGCCGTTTGCAATCGCGACGCCGCGCGCATCGGCTTGAAGAGGTCTTTTATGAAGAGTGTATTCACGACCAGAAGCTGCCAACTGACTCGCCAAGCCACACGGAGCTGTTGCCGACATGCCGCAACGTTTATCATGCGGCTGAATTCGGAGTCAATGAGAAGTGGCTCGGTATGGGGTCTGACAGGCGCCGATCAATACGCAAGGCGCTGGTTTCCGTTAGACAAGCGGAACAATTTCTTTGCTCGCCTTGTGGCGCGGTATGCAAAGAACTTCGCGTTGTCTCTCAACATCGATTTGCCAAAAGGCGCGGGCTTGAGACCGCGCTTGCGCAAGTAATGGTTTGTTTTGTAGATGAGCGTTCTTCGATCGCTCGCTCGAGTCTGAAAGGTGATGCTGATTGAGACTGCCACTTCATCGCCGTTGTGAACCCAATGAGGCACCGTGAGAGGGAAGTGTAGCGCTTGACCTTCGCCGAGATCGTATGTTGACGCCATCTCGCGATACTTCTCCCTGAAACTCGGATTGCGGAGGAGCGCAAAGTAATCTTCCAGCTCTTCCTCCGAAAGCGGCGATGGGTTGACGATCTTGAGTCGCTTGTTCCCTCGAATCTGAAACAGGAAGCTGTATTCAGGATCGGTATGCCAGGGCGTCACTCCGTGTGGAGAGGTAATGAAGATGAAGGCCTGTCGCATCAGCATCCCCGGATCGATGGGCTCGGTGTACACCTGAACCTCATCCAGCACGCGGTCGATAAGCTCGCGGTACTCGGGATCCCTTTCGACGTATCTCAAGACCATCCAGGATCGGCACTCTTCGATTTCCCTTAGAGTCACCTCGCTTGAAAGCCCGGTTCGCGGCGCGCCGGTGTACAAAGTTGTTTCTGGTCGAATCTCGCCTGAATGATGGATCACATGCTCGGGCGGCAATATGCGCGAAAGCTCGATAAGCCGGGGAATGGAGAACAGCGGATGGCCTACCAGATCGTGCTTGATAAAGAAAGGCCGTCTGTTGAAGCCTGCGCGGAACTCCTCCGCATCGATCGACAGCAACTTGTTTGTCCGTTGTGCTGTCCCGGTGGAAACCTTCGGATCAGCGCCAACTGAAAATGTAGCAGCGCTCATTTTTCTTTCTCCTTCGTTGCGGCTGACTGCTTGATACTCCTGAGTCCCCGACTAAGCCGCTTCATCAACGGCATAATCTCAACCAGCAAGTCTCCGGACTTTCTGCCCGTGGAAATCAAGACAGACCTGATAGCCCTGCGATCCGTCCATAACCGATTAATGAAATGGATTGGCGTCGCGCATGAGTCCATCCACTCTACGTCGGTCCTCGTATGTAGCCTCTGGATATTGTCTATCTCCAGCAGCATCCCGGGCGAGGAGCCTGCATGATTTTCATCATATGCAGTCTTGAAAGCGAAGGCTCCACTGCCAGCGATAAAACTTAATCTTTGCGCGAGCGGCCTGCCGTTAAGACGCATCGCCGACATCATCAGCCTTCCTCGCGCGAAGGCTTCTCGCGCTATTGTCATGAAATAGTTGCGATTTGCCTCGACGCACGCGAGCGCGCTACCTTGCTCTCCCTTCCAACTGCTCGCT
>DATFWM010000393.1:0-3175 GCA_035259295.1 Blastocatellia bacterium
ACGCCGTAGATTTCAGAGGTCGGCTGATTCATCTGCGAAGACCACGTGCGCCCGCCGTCAGTCGAGACGTTGGCGCCCCCGTCGTTAGATTGGATCATCGTTTGACCGTCTTTCGGATTGATCCAGATGTCGTGATTGTCACCGTGCGGCGTGCGGAAGATCGTGAAGCTCTTGCCGGCGTCGGTTGACTTGAAGAAGCTTTCGGCGCCGGCGTAAACGACGTCGGCGTTCGTCGGGTCGGCGCCCAGCGCAACGTAATAGAACGGGCGCTGGATCAGTGTGCCTTGAGTGTTGATAAGCGACCACGTCTGCCCTGCGTCATCCGAACGATAGAGCCCGCCCCCGGGCTTCGCCTCGATAAGAGCGTAGATGCGATTCGGGTTTGCAGCGGTGACTGCGAGATTGGCCTTGCCGATCAACTCGGTCGGCAGCCCCGCCTTGATCTTCGTGAAGTGGTCGCCGCCGTCGGTGCTCTTGTAGAAGCCGCCTTCGCGCGAGCCGCTGATGATCGTCCAGGGCTTGCGCTCGAGACGGGACATCCACGCATAGACGACGTTTGGATTGCCGGGCTGCAGCTCGACGTCCATCGCGCCAACCATGTCGGATACGAACAGGACCTTGCGCCACGTCCCGCCACCGTCGGTAGTCTTGAACACGCCGCGCTCGGAGTTGGACTTGAACGTGTCCCCCTGAGCCGAAACCCAAACGATGTTCGGATTGGCTGGATGGATTCGCACGGACCCAATCTGACCTGCGTTGTAGAGACCGATGAACTTCCACGTCTGGCCGCCATCGGTCGTCTTGTACATGCCACGCCCGGTGGAGACATTACTTCGCACATCATCGGAGCCCGTGCCGAGATAAATCACGTTGGGGTCCGAGTCGGCAACCGCAACACAGCCCGTGGATCCGAGCGGCACCTTGCCGTCGGTGACAGGAACCCAGGTCGCGCCCGCGTCTGTCGTTCGGAACAGGCCGCCGCTCGCCACGCCCATGTAAAATGTCTTAGGTTGAGATGGAACACCGGTCACGGTGGTGACGCGTCCGCCGCGCGACGGCCCGACGAGCCGGTAATGAAGGCCTTTGAAGAAAGGATCACCTGGCATCGACGATTGGGACGGCGCTTGCGCGTAGACCTGAGCGAGAGCGAGCGTGACAAGGGCCAAGAGTGAAAGGAAGATGCGCGGAGCCATGTTTTGTCCTCCAGGATTGAAGAGGGATAGCAAACACTGAATGCGGTTCAATTGCAAGCTGAAGACCGCCACAAAGACACGAAGGCTCGAAGTATCACAAAGAATCCTTCGTGCAGCTTGGTGTCTTTGCGGCGGTTGCAACCTTCAAACCGACGCCATTACTTTTTCTAGAAACTCGCGATTGGCTGAAGCATTTTTCGCAGTCTCTTCAGGCGTATCCCCTATCTTGCAACACTCCACCATCATCGGACCATTGAAGCCTGCCGCCTTCAACTTCTTGAATACCGCAGCGAAGTCAACCTTTCCCGTGCCAAATTGAATCATCACCTCACCTTTCGGCTCGCCGCAGTCCTTCGCGCAAAAGCCTGTGACGTGTTTCAGAATTGGCTCAAGCTCGGCGACCGGGTCTTTGCCGGTGTAGTAGATGATGTTGCCGGCGTCGTACCAAATCGAGAGGTTCGGATGGTTCACCTGTTTCAGAACGCGAAGTATTTCGTATGAAGCGCCGCTGATGCCGCCGTGCGGTTTCATCGCGAGTCGTATGCCTTTATCTTGAGCGTACGCTGCCGCGTCGCTCATCACCTTGAGGTAATGCTCAAACTGCTCAGGCTTGTCCACGCCCATCGACAGCAAGTGCTTGAGCGAGAGGAATCGCGCGTTGTCGATCTGCTTGCGCGCGTCGCGAGTCGAATCTTCGAGCGGAATGTCGTGTCGTGTCCTGAGCGAAGCCATGTTTGCAGTGAGGCCGGCCGCAGCGATTCGATCTTTCAGCGCTTGCAAGTATTGCGGCGTTGCGTCCGCTGCGATGAACGGCTCTTCTTTTGTGCGCGTGAGCAGGCCCGTTGTTTTGTAACCTGCTGCCTTGATCGCTTTCAAGGCTTGCTCGAGTGTCCATTTTGTCCACGGACGGTTGAAACATCCGATCTCCCATTTGACGCCTCTGGACAGGGTGTCGCGGGAACCGAGAAGTGTCGCCGCGGTGCTTGCGAGAATTGATTGTTGGATGAATTGTCTTCGGTTCATTTTCCGACTCCATCTAGAGTGCGCCGAACTCTTCTTCGCTGAGTCCTGCCTGACGTAGGATGCTGCGAAGCGTTCCAGCGGCGACATATTGGTGCTTCGGAACAGTTGCCGTGCGTGTACCTGCGGAAGAACCCTGGCGAACTTCACGTGGCTGCCGGTTTGACCTGCTTCCGCAAAGCCCGCAGCTTGCAGCTTTCGTTTGACCTCACGAAATGGTAGCGGCTTCATGCGGCTTTGATGTCCACTTCGATATCGCGGACGAGGGGTGCGATTGTCGCGACTGGAGGCGTGAAGTGAAGCTCAAGCGCGTCGCGCAGATTGTTGAGAGCCTCATCTTCAGTCACGCCCTGGCTGGCCACATCGACCTGCATGCATTGAGCGACGAACCATTCCCCTTCCTGCCAGACGCTAGCGGTGAACCTTCTTTTCATACGTGCTCCGCCTCCAGAATCATTTCGCTTAAGGTAGCCCAACGCGCTTGCTTCGCACAACCGTGGGCACGCATTACCTCGACCAGCGCAGAAACTATTTCGCCACCAGGAACTCGATCTTCGATCCATCCGCGCCGCCAATATAAACCCGCTGTGTCGCCTTCACGAAGTCCGAGGTTTTCGCGTTGCGGATGTTCATGAACTTCTGCGGATTGCGATCTGTCAGCGGGAACCACGAGCTTTGAACTTGAATCATGATCCGATGTCCGGCGCGAAACGTATGCGCCACGTCCGGCAATTTGAACTGAATGCGATCCGGCTTACCGGGCTCAAACGGCACTGGCTTTTCGAAACTCTTGCGATACTTGCCGCGGAAAGGCTCACCGCGAATCAACTGTTGATAGCCACCCATCTGCGAAATCACGGGCGTCGCAGGGGCGCCCGGTGCCGGCTGCGGAGGAGGATTGTTGAAATCGGGATAGTCGCCCGGATAGACGTCGATCAGCTTGACGTCGAAGTCCGAATCGG
>DATFWM010000394.1:0-4196 GCA_035259295.1 Blastocatellia bacterium
CTCTCTTGTAGGCAGGGGCTTAACAATCTACCCACTGCCGTGGGTGGGATTACGCGAAAAGATGACGCGCACCCGTTTCCTGGGGCGCTCGATTCTAAGTTCTCGATCCTGTATCTTTTAATCTTCATTGCTCGACGTTTCCGCACGAAAGGATCTTTCAGATGATTTGTCGGTTGATGGTGTTGTTGTCGATCTCGGCGATTGCGTTCCCACAAGTGCCGCAAAAGGCTGGAGTGACCACGCTCGCCTTGATGCACGTGACGCTGATTGACGGCACAGGCGCCCCGCCAAAACCCGACGTGACAATCGTATTAGCGGGCTATCGAATCGTCGCGATCGGTAAAGGCAACGCCGTTCCCATCCCCCGTCACGCCAGGACCGTTGATGCAACAGGCGCGTTTGTAATCCCCGGACTTTGGGACATGCACGCGCATCCCGATGATCCAGAGTTGTGGCCGACGAATCCTCTGCTAAAGGATAAAGAATCATTGCTTACATTGCTGATCGCGAACGGCGTCACCGGGATTCGCGACATGGGCGGCGATCTGAAGCTCTTGCAGCAATGGCGCGCTCGAGTCGGCACCGGAGCGCTGATCGGTCCTCACGTTTACGCCTGTGGGCCCTTGCTCGACGGACCGAAGCCGATGTGGCCCGGTTCGATTGCAATCTCAAACGAAGAGCAGGGGCGGCGGGCGGTGCGCGATCTGAAAAATCAGCGCGCCGATTTCATAAAGGTGTATTCGCTGCTCCCGCGCGAGGCCTACTTTGCGATTGCCGACGAAGCGAAGAGGTTGAAGATCCCATTCGCCGGGCACGTGCCCGATTCGGTCACGCCCGCGGAAGCTTCCGACGCAGGACAGGCGAGCGAAGAACATCTGTTGCAAATTGTCGAGTCCTGCTCGGATCGCGACGCGTTGAAGAAAAAGATGGAGGAGCTGAAAGACGCCTCGCCAGACGAGCGGCGTCGAACTCGCATCGAGACAATGCTGGCAACTTATGACGAGAAAAAAGCCGAAGCCCTGTTCGCAAAGTTCGTCAAGAACAACACCTGGATCGCGCCGACGTTGATCGTATGGCAGAACAATGCTTCGTTTGAAGAGGAGTTGTCGAAGTATGCCGATCGAATGAAATATTTGCCGCATTACATTCGCGAGTATTGGGACCCGAAGAACAACGCTCACCTGAAGAACCGTACGCCTGAACGTCTCGCGGCGCTAAAGAAACTGGTGAAGAAACATCTTGAAGTCACTGGCGCAATGCAGCGGGCAGGCGTCAAGCTTATGGCTGGTTCTGATTTCGGCGCCACGCCGCTATCTTTCCCGGGCTGGGGAGTTCATGATGAGATGGCGCTGCTTGTGAAAGCGGGGCTGACGCCGATGCAAGCGCTTCAGACAGCGACCAGGAATCCGGCGATTTTTCTGGGAGTGGACAAGTCAACTGGAACAATTGAAGTAGGCAAGATCGCTGACCTGGTGGTGCTAAACGCAAACCCTTTGGAGGATATAAACAACACGCGCAAGATTAACGCAGTGATCTTCCAGGGCAAGATGTACGATCGCGCGGCGCTCAATCGAATGCTCGGATTGGTGGCAGCATCGGCGGACGCGAAATGATGCGTCTGCCGCAGACTGACGAATGACCTAGGAGATAAAATGAAGAATCAGACTTTCGCAACGCGAATGGTATTGCTTGCCGCGTTCGCCTGTGTCAGCGTATTTCTCTCGCGGTCTGAGAACGCGATGAGCCGACCAACACAACAGTCGCCCGACAAGCCCGCGCCTCCGACTGCCAAACCTTCCGACGTCGCGACGATGGATTCTATCGTCGCCGGTCTTTACGATGTTATTTCGGGTCCGGCGGGAAAGAAACGCGATTGGGACCGCTTCAGGTCTTTGTTCATTCCGGGCGCCAGGTTGATCCCGACCGGCAAGCGGCAAACGGGCGAGATCGGCAGCCGCGTCTTGGCACCTGAGGATTACGTTGAACGGTCAAGCAAGTCTCTCGAAGAGAACGGCTTCTTTGAGAAGGAGGTCTCACGCCGCAGTGAAAACTTCGGCAACATCGCTCACGTCTTCAGCACCTACGAATCGCGTCACAAGGCTGAAGACGCAAAGCCGTTCGCTCGCGGAATCAACAGCATTCAACTGATGAACGACGGCAAGCGATGGTGGATCGTCACGGTCTTCTGGCAGGCGGAAGCGTCGGACAATCCGCTGCCGGAAAAGTATTTGACCAAATAGGGCGACGGAGTCAATGAAACGATCGCACTGCATCATGGCGCTATCCTTGGCTTCTCTGATTGCCGGCGAAGCGAGCGCGCAGGTGGCAAGCGCCACTTCGATCGCCAACCCCGGTTTGCGTCAAGAGCTGCTTGAGCGAGTCAATCGCGACCAGGCAATTCGCAATGAGTGGATCAAGGTCGGAATTGACAAAGCTGATTCGGCATTCCTCGCGCGCATGCAAAAGATCGATTCCAACAACACTGATCGGATGAAGCAGATTGTGAAGCAGTACGGATGGCCAGGGCCGGAACTCGTAGGCGAAGACGGCGCCGAAGCCGCGTTCTTGTTGGTGCAGCACGCCGATGCCGACCACGCGTTTCAAAAGGAGATGTTGCCGCTGGTGCGGGACGCGTACCTCGCTAAGAAACTTGCGGGTCAGGACTACGCTCTCTTGCTTGACCGTGTGCTTGTCTACGAAGGCAAGCGTCAGGTCTACGGAACGCAAACCAAGCCGTCGCATGAGTGGAAGGGACGGCAACCTGAGCTCGCGCCAATCGAGGACGAAGCCAACGCAGACAAACGTCGCGCAGAGGTTGGTCTCGAGCCGTTGGCTGAGTACCTTGTTAGGTTGAAGCAGATTTATTTTCCAAAAGATAAATAGACTCATTAGTGGTTTCGCGGAAGCTTGTAATTTTTCGGACACGTGGGAAACCGCGCCTGAAGCCGGTCTGCGATCGTTATTCACAAGAGGAGATAGCTTGTTATGCTTAGACGAATTCTCCACGGCGCGCTTTTCGCTGCCGCTCTCATCACACCAATCTCTGCCGCGGCGCAAACAAAGCTCCTGCGCTTTCCTGACATTCACGGCGACCGGGTCGTCTTCACTTACGGCGGTGATCTGTGGACGGCTCCAGCCTCGGGCGGAACCGCAACGCGATTGACTGCGCATCCAGGAGTCGAGCTTTTCGCCAAATTCTCACCCGACGGAAAGTGGATCGCGTTCACCGGACAGTACGATGGCGACGAACAGGTCTACGTAATCCCCGCTACCGGCGGCGAGCCCAAGCAGTTGACGTTTTATCCGGCGCGCGGCCCGCTCACGCCGCGCTGGGGCTACGACAACCAGGTGTACGGCTGGACCAATGACGGCAAGTCCATCGTGTTTCGCTCGCTGCGAGATTCGTGGGCGTTGCCGATCGCTCGCCTCTATACCGTCCCGGCAACCGGAGGCCCAGCCGAGCCGCTGCCGATGCCCGAAGCGGGCTCGGGCACGTTCTCACCCGACGGCGCGAAGATGGTTTACTCGCCTCAATCCCGCGACTTCAGATCCGAGAAGCGATACAGCGGCGGGCAGGCAAATAAACTCTACATCTTCGATCTCAAAACATTCGATGCGAAGCTCATCAGCGATAATCCTCGCCCCAACCGCGACCCGATGTGGATCGGAAACACGATCTACTTTGACTCGGACCGCGATGGTCACTTCAATCTCTACGCTTACGACGTGGGCAGCGGCACTACTACACAAGTTACCAGGCACAAACCGTGGGACGTGAGATGGCCCAGCGCCGATCGCGAAGGTCACATCGTTTACGAGCTGGACGGCGAGCTTCACCTCTTCGATACAAAAGCCAAAAATGACGCGGCGATCTCGATCACGGTGCCGGATGATGGACTCAACCGGCGTCCGAGTCATATCTCAGTCGCGAATCTAATAGAAGATTTTTCGCTTAGCCCAAAGGCCGAGCGCGTGCTCTTCGGCGCGCGGGGCGACATCTTCACTGCGCCGATTGAGAAAGGTCAAACGCGCAACCTCACTCACTCCTCGGGCGCCCACGACAAGTGGCCGCGTTGGTCGCCGGACGGTTCGCGCATCGCGTTCATCTCGGATCAGACCGGCGAGGAAGAAGTGTGGGTCGTCGCGCAAGACGGCTCGAGCGCGCCGGAACAACTGACTACCGGTGGCAGGGCGTT
>DATFWM010000395.1:0-6472 GCA_035259295.1 Blastocatellia bacterium
GAGATCAGCTTCAACTATCTCGGGCAACTGGATCAGGCGATAAACTCGCTATTTCGGCCCGCCAAAGAATCGAGCGGATCATCGCGCGATCCCCAAGGGTTGAGACAACATCTTCTCGAAATCAATTGCAGCGTGGTTGAAAATCGATTCCAGACGAGCTGGGTATATCACAAAGGCCTGCATCACCGCTCGACTATTGAGAAGCTGGTCGACGCTTATTTAGACGCGCTCAGGGAGCTGATTAAACACTCGAAGACGACGGGCCGCCAGGTTTACACGCGGTCTGACTTTCCACACGCGAAGCTCACTCAACAGGAGATCGATCGACTTTCAACTCAAAGCGGCCGATTGGAGAATGTATATCGCCTGTCGTACACCGAACAGGAGATGCTCCGTTACAGCCTTCAAGATCGAAAGCGAGGGCTCTACTTCAATCAGTTCAATGCCAGGTTGAGGGGACGCATCGACGTCAGATCCTTCGAGGAAGCGTGGCATCGAGTAATCGCACGCCACGAAGCGCTAAGAACTGCCATCCCGGACGGCGATATGGCAATTCGAATCGTATACGAAGACGCTCGCGCGCCGTGCGAGTACCTCGACTGGCGTGAGCACACCGCTCCGGAACAAGACAAACGACTCTCGCGCTTTCTTGTATCTGATCGAGAGCGGGGCTTCGAATCGGCGAAAGCGCCGCTGTTGAGGCTCACGCTTGTTCGCCTTGCCGACGAGTCGTACAGGTTCATTTGGAGCCATCATCAAATACTTCTGGACGGCTGGTCTTCGCCGATAGTGCTCAAAGAGTTCTTTCAAATCTATGAGTGCCTGCTCAGGGACGAGAAAATCTCGTTGCCGCGAGCCGTGTCTTACAGGAGCTATCTGGAATGGCTTGAGCGCCAGGATGCGCAAGATGCGCAAGAGGCCGAATCGTACTGGCGAAGGCGGCTCCGTGGACTTACCGAGGCCACACCGTTGAGCCTCGGGATGGAGAACAAAGATTCGCACGACCAGTTCATTGGCGATGCTGAAAGCTACGGCGACCAGCGAGTCCTGCTATCCGAGACGGTTACGAGCACATTGAGATCGCTCGCACGCAGCCATCGAATAACGCTCAACACAATCGTGCAGGCGGCGTGGGCTGCCGTCCTGAGCTACTATAGCGGCAAAGAAGACATCGTCTTTGGAACAACAGTCTCTGGCCGCGCGGTGGGGCTCGCGAACATCGACACCGCGGTCGGGCTGTTCATCAACACACTTCCGATGCGCGCTAACATATCGGTCGATTCACCGTTCGCCGACTGTTTCGGCGATCTGCAAGCTCAGCAGGTCGCATTGCAGCGATTCGAGAACATCCCTCTTAATGTGGTGCAAAGCTGGAGTGATGTTCCGGCCGGCTCACCTTTATTCGAAAGCGTGTTGCAATTCGAGAACTACCCGATTGACGAATCTCTGAAGGAACGGAACGGAAGCCTGTCAATCGAGGAGGTCATGATGCACGAGCGGCTGCACTACCCGATCACGCTACAGGCGGCGCCCGGTTCTCGTCTGTCCCTGCGCATTCTATTCGATGCGCGCCGCTACAGCGCGGCGAGAATAAGAGAGACGCTTGGCTGGCTAAAGCTCACACTCGAAAAAATCGCGGCGTGTCCGGATATCCAGGTTCGCGCATTGCCAATGATCAATCGATAAGCCCGACAAGCTTGATAACCCTGTAATGGTGGCCCGCGGCCACCCTCGTTCCAAGACGCAATCTGAATTAACGGACGCGCAATCTGAATTAACGCATGAAAAAGAGCAGCCACAGCGCTCTCAGATCAACGGCTGGCTTGCAAAGAATCTCGTTCGTCAGGATGGCAGCCCTCGGTGGCTGCGCCTCCAGTGTTTGCGAAGTCGCCGAGACAACTTCATTAGAGTGGAAAGCGTGAATGTTCGCTGTCCCGCGATCGTTGCTCGAACGATCTAAACAAGGAGTCGAATATGGAGGAGGTCACAGTACTTGGTGCTGGGCTTGTGGGCACCGTGCTTTCGATGTTTCTGGCCAAAGCCGGATACCGCGCGCGGGTCTATGAGCGAAATCCCGATATCCGCGAAGTCACAATCACTTCGGGCAGATCGATTAACCTGACGTTGTGCGATCGCGGGTTCAGCGCTCTGGACGCGCTTGGAGCAGGAGACGCTGTTCGAGCGATTTCGGTGCCCGCTTATGGCCGCGTCATTCACGGTCTGAAGGGCGATCTGTCCCTTCAGCCGTACGGCAATCACAACGAAGCCATCTACTCCATTTCGCGAAGCGACCTGAACATCGCCCTGCTGAACTTCGCGGAGGAGCACTACGGAGTCACGTTCCATTTCAACGAGAAGTGCGTCGGTGTTGATCTCGCCAATGCCACGATCGAGACAAAACATTCAGTAAGCGGAACCGTTAGCAAACACGCGGCAAGCCGCCTGTTCGGCTGCGACGGCGCGCATTCAAGCGTCAGGATGCGGATGCAAAAAGCACTTCTCTTCAATTTCTCACAACAATATTGGGACCAGGGCTACAAGGAGCTGCTTGTTCCGGCGGGCTCTGCCGGCGATTGGACTTCAAAGCGAAACGCGTTGCACATCTGGCCGCGAGGTCACTATATGCTCATCGCGTTTCCGAACACCGACGGCAGCTTCACCTGTTCGCTGCATATACCTTTCACGGGCAGCCCTTCTTACGAATCGCTGAAGACGGGCCGAGACGTGCTGACGTTGTTCGAAGACTCGTTTCCCGATGTCGTCGAGTTGATGCCCAACCTGGTCGAAGATTTTTTCAGGAATCCTCCCAACCGGATGATCACAATCAAATGCAATCCCTGGAACTTCGAGGACAGAGTTGCTTTGATCGGCGACTCCGCGCACGCGATTTACCCGTCTTATGGTCAGGGAGCTAACACGGGCTTCGAGGATTGCGAAGTGCTCTACGGCTGCATGCAGAGACACGGCCACGATTGGAAGTCTATCCTTGGCGAGTTCGAATCGATGCGCAAGCCGAACACCGACGCAATCGCCGATTTGTGCATCGAGCATTTTATTGAATTGCGCGATCTGGTTGGCTGCCGTGAATTCCAGCTCAGAAAAGAGATCGAGCGAAAGATCAACCTCATCTATCCCGAAAAATATCGCGACCTGTATTCGATGATCACGTTTAGCTGCATGCCTCACGCCGAGGCGAGGCAGATCGATCGCCGGCAGCGGACAATCGTTGATGAATTAATGCGCGTCGACGGGATAGGGTACAAGCTGAATTCGGCAGAAGTCGAAAGCCTGATAGCCGGCCTTGTAAACGGCGGCTGAGCCCGCTCTATTAGAAAAGAACCCCTCAATCGAAAATGTGCAGGAGGTCCTGTATGAAGCATCGAAACCTCAGGTTATCCTTCGTACTACTCGCGCTGGTTGCAACCGCGTTAGGGACCATCTCGCTCGGCCGGACGCCTGCGGCAAAGAAGTCAATGCTGTCCGCTGACTTTGATGTTCCGAAGACTTGGGACTCCGAAGCCTTTACCGGGATGGAAGTGCCGCTGGCCGATCCGACAAAGACGCCGGTACACGTCTCGGCGGACTATTACTACCGGATACCGGTGATGCCGATCTACAAGAGCTATCCGATCTATGCGCCGGATAAAGAGCCTGCCGGGTATATGGACTGGCTGAAGAAACAGGAACCTGAGATCGCATTCGATCCATCGAAGCTCAAAACCAACGAAGATTGGATCAAGGCCGGAGAGTTGGTGTTCGAAGCTCCCATAACTTATAACGCGCTGAATAAGCTTGCCGACGTACGCAACGCCGAATGGTACAAGAATTCGGGGATGCCGGTTTCCAAAGATGGAGTGATGCCGTTCAACCGCTATGTCATCCCGGCGAAAGGCACGGTCGACGTCGGCGAATTCGCCTGCGCAACCTGCCATACGAGAGTCATGCCTGACGGAACCATTATCAAAGGCGCTCAAGGGAATTACCCGCTCGGCCGTCTTGATGAGTTATTCGCAAGGTCAAAGGCGAATCCAAAAGACGAGCAGCGGTTCTTCGAGCGCGCGCGATTCGCGTGGCGCCTGGCCTATCTGACTCCGTGGCTGAAGCCGGATCCAATGGACGAGATGTTGAAGATGTCCGTCGCCGAAGTGGCCTCGGTCGCGGGAGGAAGACCGCCCGGAGTTCAAGCGCGCACCGGTACAAGCCTGATCTATCCTGTGGCCATATCCGATCTGATCGGAGTGAAAAACCGGAGATACCTGGATCGCACTGGTCTTCAGCTTCATCGCTCGATCGGCGATATGATGCGGTATGCCGCGCTGAATCAAGGCGCGTCTTTTCTCGATCGCTATGGCGACTTTCTGCCTTATGGAGAGATGCCCGATCCGAACATTCGATCGCGCTATAGCGACGAAGCGCTCTATGCGCTGACGCTCTATTTATATTCGTTGGAGCCTCCGCCCAATCCAAATAAATTCGATCAGTCCGCGGCGCGAGGTCAGAAGATATTTCAACGCGAGGGCTGCGCGGGATGTCATGAGCCTCCGCTCTACACCAATAACAAGCTGACGCCCGTCGAAGGTTTCAAGGTGCCCGAACAACACCTGAAACAGTTCGACGTTCTGTCTTATTGTGTGGAAACCGACCCGAATCTTGCATTGAAGACAAGGCGCGGAACCGGTTACTACAAAGTGCCGTCGCTAAAAGGCGTGTGGTATCGCGGTCCATTCGAACACAGCGGTTCGGTGGCAACGCTCGAGGATTGGTTCGATCCAAAGCGAACTCGTGACGATTACGTACCCACCGGTTTCCGCGGAGTCGGCGTTAAGACGCGGCCGTTAAGAGGTCATCGCTTCGGGCTCGATCTTTCGGACGCGGACCGCAAGGCGCTGATCGCGTTTCTAAGAACTCTATGATCCGCTCGCTATCGCGGAGACTACCCGATGAGATATGAATTGGTGAAACGGAGTCTCAAGACTCTATTGCTGTCGGCGGGCGCGCTCAGCTTTCTCGCAACATGCCTGTCGACCGGAACGGGTGCCGGCGGCGGGCAGTCGACAACGACTGCATACGCGATGCCCGGACGGCAGCAGAGGACTGATTCCGACAACCAACCGGCGGAACAAGTATTCAAAAACATCAAGATATTGAAAGGCGTTCCGGCATCGCAGATCCGCGGCATTATGAACTTCATGAATGCCACGCTCGCCGTCAACTGCACCTACTGCCACGTGCAGGGAGAATGGGAAAAGGACGACAAGCCGACAAAGGAGATCACTCGCAAGATGCTGAGATTGGTCTCTGATATCAACCGCGCGAACTACGGCGGCCGCTCCGAAGTCGGCTGCTATACGTGTCACAGGAGCGAGCTCAGGCCAGCCGTGATACCGTCGGTTTCACAGGTCGATCCAGAAAAGCCCGCCGCCGATAGAACTGCTCCCATGGTGATCACGAGCGTTGATCAACTGTTCGAGAAATATCTTCAGGCGATGGGCGGGAGAGCCCGGTTGGCTCAGATCAGGACCAGATTCGCGAAAGGAACCATGATCTCTTCCAACCGGCCGCCCGCATCAATCGAAATATATGGTAAAACTCCGAACCGGTTTCTAGTGCTCAACACTTTCGACGCATCGACTCTTGCGCGCGAGGGCTTTGATGGGAACGTGGGATGGGGCGGAAACGCTTATGTGGCCCACGAGATTGCCGACCAGCAGCTCGCAAAAGTCAAACGCGACGCGGAGTTCTTCAAAGCCATAAGGCTCAGGGAGCTTTACTCAAAGGTGACTCTCGCGCAAAACGCCGTGATCGACGGGCGAGAAGCTTATGTTGTCGAGGCTGTCGCGCTCGATGGCAATCGCGAAAGGCTCTTCTTCGACGCCCACACGAATCTGCTCGTGAGGATATATGTGGAGACTGAGACCGGGTTGGGGCGGCTACCGTTCCAGTTCGACTTTCAGGATTACCGCGACGTAGACGGCGTAAAAGAGCCATTCCTAGTACGTCTGTCGTTTCCGGATTCTGTTCAGGTTCGAAGATACACCGAGATAAAACACAACATCGAAATCGTCGATTCGAAATTCGCTTTGACCGAGCCCGGGCCGCGGAAATAGATTGTCGGCTCATGCCATTCGCACCGCGCACTGGCGCTTCATTCGTACCGCGCACTGGCGCTTCAATCGCACCGCGCACTGGCGCTTCAACGAGCAGCCGAATCAGGATCAAACGGCCGCTTCGCTTGCGGTCTATGGCTTTACCACGGGCTTGAATGAGTAGTCGCGTCGAAGTTCGCGAGGCAAGGGGGAATAATGCAAAGACTGGGACAAGACCTGCATTACGCGATTAGATTGCTATTAAAGAAGCCGGGCTTTACCGGGGTCGCGGTTTTAACGCTTGCGCTCGGAATAGGCGCTACGACGGTAATCTTCAGCGTCGCCAACGCGGTCCTGTTCCGATCGCTTCCATACGACAATTCGGA
>DATFWM010000396.1:0-5770 GCA_035259295.1 Blastocatellia bacterium
GAAAACGAAATGCTATGCGACAATGCTATAACGAAGCGAAGAGTCCCGGCAACGCGAACCGTCAACCTCTGCCGGCTAATTCGTCGAGGGCGGCGCCAAGTCGCTCGAATCCTCCAGCAAGCATCTCCGAATCGCAACCGATCCCTATTCGAATGTGATCGGGCATCTCGAAAAATTTTCCCGGCACCACCGAGGTCTCATATGTTTCGCTGAGCAACCGACACAGCTCATCGACGCTGCCGCCCTTCAGTCTTGGGAAAACCACCGTGCCGATTTCCGGTCTGAACGCGCCTAGATCGTCGCGCGAGTCAAGAAACTGATCGAGCAACCCGCGGTTCTTTTCCAGAAGCGAGCGAGCGCGAGCGCCGATTCGATCGAGATTTTTCAATGCGATTACGCTGAGGCGTTCGGCGGGATGAGCCGGAATGTTGCCGAACAGATCGTTCAGCCGCCACATCCTTTTCGCAAGCTCGGGATCTGCGAGCACCCAGCCGCATCGCAGCCCGCTCAAACCGTAAGCTTTCGTGAGACTGCTCGTGGCGACGAATTCATTTCCAAGATGGAACGCCGATGCCGGGGCTTGGTCGAACAATGCTTCAAGATATACCTCGTCAACCAACACCCGAGCTCCCACGCCCCGCGCGATTTCTCCGAGCCGCCGCAGAGTGACCTCGTTGACAAACGCGCTGCTCGGGTTGTGCAAATTGGTGATCGCGATCAGCCGGGTGCGACCTGTTACGGCGCGCTCGACTTCGCGCAGGTCAATAGAAAAGCCGTTCTCGAAACGCCGCTCGAATCTCTTAATCGTCGCGCCGAGATAGCTTGCGGTCGCAACCAACGGATCGTAAGCCGGTCGTTCGATCAACGCTTCGTCGCCCGGCTCGAGGAGCGCGGCCATCGCGAGGTGATTCGCCATTGACGTGCCAATCGCGGCGACGACGTTCTCGATTGACACCCCGCACTTTGCAGCAAGCGCCTGCTGTAGCGGCTCGTAGCCGTACCAACTCGGCCCGCTCAACTCGATGTCGTCGATGGTTACTGAGAGTTCACCGATCGAGTAATGAAGAACACCGCTGGTTGCCAGGTTGAACCTGGCTTGCGAGCGAGTCTTGGCCCACTCGATGTATTCGGAGCTTTTCGCCCGTCTGTCGTCAGCCACCCTCGCGCCTCCTTCGCCAAAGAAAATAGACGGGTACTCCGGCGAGCATTATCGCCAGTCCGATGCGGCTGTTGGCCGGATCTTGGTAGATCGCGCTTGCGGCGACAAGCCACTCAGCCGCGATGAATAGAATGATTACCAGGGTGCTGACCTTCAACCTGGGAGCACCTGGGAGCGCACGCGGCTCGCGTTTGCGGAGCGCGAACAAGCACGCAGCAGTGAGCCCAAAGAAAATTGAATCGATTGACACGACGTAATTGAGTATCTGTTCGTACTTGCCCGAAAGGGCAATCACGATTGCGAGCGCGCCTTGCAAAGCGATTGCCACGACCGGGACTCGAGTGTGAGGGTGAAGCCACGCGACTTGCTTGAAGAACAAACCATCGTCAGCCATCGCAAAATAAACTCGCGGGGCAGTCAGCATTCCCTGACTCAAAAAGCCGAGCGTCGAGATCGCGATCCCAACCGCAATCATTGTTCTACCTCTCTCGCCCAGCGCCAGTCTCATCACCTCAGAAGCTGGAGTCGTCGTGGCAGCAAGTCCGTCGACTCCCAATACACTGACGCAAACAAAGTTGACTGCAAGATAAAGCACAATAACTCCGGCGGCTCCCAGCAATAAACCGCGCGGCAGGTTCTTTCGCGGCTCGCGCATCTCCCCGGCGACGAAGCTCGCTGTTTGCCATCCCCCGTACGCGAAGAGCACCGGCACCATCGCTGCTCCAAACGCAGTGATCGCAAACCACGTATCGGGCGTTGTTTCAGCCGTCGGCGCGGCGACGGGTTTCGAGCTTTGGCTCGCGCCCCACCACAAGCCGGCGGCTATCAGCGCGGCGATTGCCAGGATTTTCAAAACCATCAGCACACTCTGGACAGTGCTTCCCGCTCTCACGCCGAAACAGTTGACGACGGTCAGAACCGCGAGGGCAATAGCGGCGATGAGCCAGTCCTTCGTCGCTAGCTGAGAGAGAGCAATGAAGTAACGCGCAAAGGTTATCGCCACCGCCGCCATTCCACCGCTCTGAACGACCAGCAGCAGGGTCCATCCGTAGCTGAACGCTACGACCGGATGAAACGCTTCGCGAATGTAGGCGTACTGTCCGCCAACGTGGGGCCGCAACGCTGCCAGCTCGGCGTAAATGAACGCGCCCGCGAGCGCGATCAAACCGCCAGCAGCCCACGCGCCCAAAATCAACGCGGGCGTGTGAACCTGACGAGCCACGACATAAGGATTGATGAAGATGCCCGAGCCGATGATGCCGCCCATCACGATCATCGTCGCATCGAACAATCCAAGCCGGCGCGCCAATCGCGCGCCCGGCTCGATGGCTGAAGCTGGCTGATCGCTCATCGGCTTGAGGTCGACGAATGCATGCGCTCGCGGATCCTCAGCTCCCATTGGCGACTGGGCCGCTCTTCTTCTTCAATACGGGTAAGCGCGTCGGTGAGGCTCTCGCCGCCGGCAGCCCGGGTCTTCAGATAAAGCAATGAGCTGAGAGTCGAGATCAGAGGGATGATCAAGACGTTCAGTGACTGGGTTACAACCGTCGTCAGTTTCGCTGCAACGATCTTCTGCTCCGGCGCCGCATGAGCCGCGAGAGAGAACATGGTTGCAAAAACCGAACTGGTCAGAATGGGAATGAGGTACTGCATGGCGATAACGCCAATGACGGTTCTTCGGGCGCGCCTTACCAGTTCCTTCGAGCGGCGTCGCGCGGCTATCGGGCCGAGGTTTTCCATCATAATGACCGGAGCAGTAAGCGATGAGTTTATGTAGTAAATCACGCCCGGTACGATCAACAGCGACAGACCCAGCAAGGAAACGGCGGCAATCATTAGCGTGGCGAGCAAGAGCCGACCCAGCCTCTTCTTTAGCGCGGCGAAGGCCAGGCGCAGCTCGATTGGCCGGAGTGGAGCAAGAAACAATTGGTTGACCAGCCGGATCGTTACCCCTGCGACGATTGAGTGCGCCACGAACGCACCAAGGCTTGTAAATACCGTGGCGCAAACGGCCAACACTTGACCGGCACCCGGCGAAATCAATCCCCGTCTCATCAGTATCGCGTTGACGAAGTCGACAATGCTGATGATGATTATCGGTAGCGTTACCAGCAACGCGACTCGAAAGAATTTCGGGAAGTGTTCGCTGTATAGCGCAAAAGCTCGTCGAAGAAGCGCGCCTGTTCCTTCAGACTGCGCCCGAAGCGCACTGGCGAATCCGATGGCCGTAGCGGGGCGGTCCGCTGGGCTCTTTGCCAGCGCCGACATAACTACTTGTTCCAGCCGCTTGCGTATATGCTTGCGTTTAGTCCTCAGCAGAGGCGGCGCGGCTTCGATGTGCTGCCGCATCACTTCGCTCATGTTACCGGTGAACGGGGGCACGCCCGCGAGCATTTGGTATGTGATCACACCGAGGCTGTAGATATCCGTTCGCGCGTCGAGCGGCGCAGACTGGCACTGCTCAGGCGACATATAAAGCGGAGTCCCGAGTATCGAGCCGACACGAGTCAATCCGTCAGCCGGCACGGTGTCGGCCGCGAGCATCTGCGGCGTAGTGTCACGCTGCGTCAGCCGTGTCGTCGCGTCTTCGTCCGCAGCCGCTTGCTGAACGCTTGTGGCTGCGACATCGGCGCCGGCAATCATGATCCTCGTCGCTGCTTCGGACGCTTCGCCGGCAGCAGTCTCACCGACGGCCGGCAAGTGCTGCAGCATCGTGGCCGCCTCCGATCCACCGCTTCCCGCCAGCGTTCCAGCTTCGATCGCTTGTGTGGTGCGAGGTTCGCTCGAGACGCGAGTGGAATGGGAAACCCGCGATGGCTGTGCGGGACTTGATTGAATGCTCGGTGTTTCGGACACCGGATCGCCCAGTTTCGCGAGCCCGAAATCCAAAACCTTTACGCGATAGCCGCCGCGCCTGTTTGGCTCGAGCCATATGTTGTCGGGTTTGAGATCGCGGTGAATGATCCCGTGCCGGTGAGCCGCCTCCACTGCAGAACACGCTTGTTCAACTATGTCGCACACCCACGGAATGGCCAGTTGTGATTCCTCTTCCAGAACTTCTGCCAGCGTGCAGCCGTCCAGGAATTCCATTACCAGATAAGCAACCCTGTCATCCCCCACGCGCGCGAAGCCAAAGTCAGTCACGTTAACCACGTTGGGATGATGGAGGCGGCCGGCGGCTTTCGCCTCGCGCTTGAAGCGTTCGACAAATTCGTCGTTCCGCATGAACTGCGGGGCGATGACCTTGATGGCGACCGGCCGATCGGTTCCCACATGTGTCCCAGAATACACTGACCCCATCCCGCCTCTCCCGAGTTCTTTCTCGATGCGATATTTCTCGTCGAGCACTTCGCCGATGAGCTGGGTCAATTCCATATCGTCTAGGTCAAAAGAGATTTAAGCGAGACAGCGAATTTACCACGACACGCTTAGAGGTGGAAGCGCACTTTACAAGGCTGGAGACTAGCAATGAGAAACCGCTCAACGGACAGGGGTGGGCACTCCAATCGCGCGGTCAGCTTTCGGTGAACCAGGGGTGACCGAGGATCGTTCTTGCGACACGCTCGCGGTCGACCTTGCGCCGGACTTTTCGCCGGCGGTCTGTTCCTTCGTTGTCGATCCAGGTTATTCCGTCAATGATTAGCAGGGTGTCAGCGGTGTAGCGGACCGACTGCCGCCGTTCTCCTCGCCGGCGCTCTTTGCCGCTTCGTCTGTCTGGACCTTGCCATGAAGCCATTAGAAACCGTCGCTGCCGAAATCGTCGTCGGTGCTGCGGCTGATTCGAGCGCGTACAACCACACTTAATGAAAAGGTCAATTAGGGTCGCTTTTTCAGAAGCGGCGAAGTTGCTGACCTAGTCGGGGCACGACGAAAGAAACTTGGATCGCTAGCGAACAACGGCCGGGACCTTGTCAGGCCATGCTTTTCGATGGACGGGATCGGTCCTCGGTGTTGAAGGCTTCTTCCCTGATCGCTCGGGCTTCGCGCGAGATCGATTCGATTTTCTCCATCACCCGCTCGCGCTCGGCGCGCATCGACTCAAGCCTTAGTAGCAGACGATTGATCTCGGTCTGCCGCTCGCCGACTTCGTGACTCAGCACGAACTCTTCTTCCTCAAGCGCTGCGGCGCGACGAAAGAGACCAGCGATCTCGTCTTCCAGTGCGTCCGCCATCTGTTCCAGCATTCTCATCTTTTCTCCGCCAGTCGGTTGGTCCTGTTCTGTCAGCGCAATCATAGTTCTCCTTCAAATTGCCATCGTGCGCGCGGGAAAAGTTGCGACTCGCATGGACGACGCGCTGCGACGGCGCGCGATCTTGTCTTGATACATTCGTTGGTCCGCCACTTCCATCAGCTCATCAATCGCGGTGCCGTCCGACCCGTAGGTCGCGTGCCCGATTGATATGCCGACTCGCGCGACTCGGCCCGGCCTCACCTCGTAAGCGAGACTCCCTACCGCCGACTGCATACGCTCCTTCATGTCAATAACCGTATCCGGCGTAACGCGGTGCAGCACTGCGACGAACTCGTCCCCGGCGTATCTGATCAGCGTGTCTCCAGCTCTAACTTGCGCGCGAGCGACTTGTGATACGCGTCGCAGAATCTCGTCTCCA
>DATFWM010000397.1:0-4182 GCA_035259295.1 Blastocatellia bacterium
TCCGCGTCTGTGCCGCGACCTGAATACCCGCGTCCTGATTTCGTTCGCGCCGATTGGCAAACGCTCAACGGACCGTGGGAATTCGAGTTCGATGATGCCGATCGCGGGCTGGCAGAGCGCTGGTATGCGGGCGATAACCGATTCTCCAGGGCGATTCAAGTGCCCTACTGCTTTCAAAGCAAGCTGAGTGGAATTGGCGACACATCGTTTCACGACGTCGTGTGGTATCGCCGCGCGATCCAGATACCTCAAGCCTGGCGCTCGCGGCGCGTGTTGCTCAACTTCGGCGCGGTTGATTACGAAGCGATTGTCTGGGTCAACGGCGATCAGGTCGGAAGTCACAGAGGCGGCCACGTCCCGTTCGCGCTCGATATAACCGACCGCCTCAAGGCAGGGGACAACATGATCGTAGTGCGGGCGTGGGACCCCTCGACTGACCGCTCGCTGCCGCGCGGCAAGCAATATTGGGAGCCGCGCTCGCAAAGCATCTGGTACACGCGCACTTCGGGGATCTGGCAACCTGTTTGGCTCGAAGCGGTCGACGCGCTGCGTATCGCGCGGCTTCGTATCACGCCTGACGTGGATCAATCACAGGTCAGCGTAGAGGCAATACTGAGCAAGCTGATACCGGACTTGAAGTTGCGCGTGACGGCTCGGCTGCGCGGGACTGTGCAAGCTCAATCAGAAATCCTTTGCAGACAAATCAGATCAACCGCCATCTTGAGGCTCGACGGACAGCAGCTTTGGAGACCTGAGAGTCCGACTCTCTATGATCTGACGCTGGAGCTCGTCGCCGGCGATAGGGTGTTTGACAAAGTTGAAAGTTACTTCGGGCAGCGCAAAGTCAGCACGCACTCGGGCAAGGTATATCTCAACAACTCGCCGTACTACTTGAAGCTCGTGTTGGATCAGGGCTACTGGCCCGAGAGCACGTTGACGCCGCCGACCGATGAAGCGATTCAGTATGACATTAAGATGGCCAAATCGTTCGGCCTCAACGGCGCACGCAAGCATCAGAAGGTTGAAGACCCGCGATGGCTTTACTGGTGCGACCGCTTGGGATTCTTGGTGTGGGGCGAGATGGCCAACGCTCAAGTCTACACCGACGAGTACGTTTCTCGTTTTGTCGACGAGTGGCAGCAGATCATAGCTCGCGACTACAACCATCCTTCCATCATCACTTGGGTTCCAATCAACGAAAGCTGGGCAGTGCCACGGGTTCTCACCGACGTTGCTCAGCAAGAGCACGCGAAGACAATGTATCATCTGATACGCTCGCTCGATCGGACGCGACTGGTGGTGGATAACGACGGCTGGGAGCACACCGATGAGACAGACCTGTTCACGCTGCACGATTACGCCCGCACGGGCGAGCAATTGGCGGCCAAGTACAAGATATTGGAAACAGACCGCAGTCAGATTCCTCGAAACGGCCGCGAGGCGGTTGCGTTCGGTTACAAATACAACGGCACGCCCATATTGATGACTGAGTTTGGGGGCATTGCGTACCGCGTCGGCGGGCCCAAGGCAGAAAACGAATGGGGATACTCAGGCATTGAACAGACAAAGCAAGCGATGCTCGAGCGGCTCGATAATCTGGTAAGGGCGCTCAAAGAGAACACGGCTATTGCGGGTTACTGCTACACTCAGCTTACGGATGTGGAACAAGAGATTAACGGGTTGATGACTTATGGCCGCAAGCCGAAAGCGGACCCGGCGGAGTTTGCGAAAATATTTGGTCGATGAAGATTTCTCTCGCACGCCGTTGAACATCCGCGACTACACATCACAAGATTTCCTGCAGCTTTACGAGATCGATCAAGCGGCGTTCAGCGAAGACATTGCGTATTCGCGGCTCGAGCTTGGTATGTACTTGCGGTCCCGCAAGTGTCGAACGCTAGTAGCCGAAGAGGCTGATCGGGTGGTCGGCTTCGTGATCGGATGCGATGAGCCGCGCAAGCTTGGCCACATCATCACCATCGATGTGGCTCCGCATCACCAGCGCAAGCAAATCGGCAGCCGATTGCTCGCCGAAATCGAACATTGGTTGTGGCAACAGGGCGCGGAGACGATTTATCTCGAAACACCGGTGGATGACGCAGGCGCCCAAGGGTTCTACGACAAGCACGGCTATTTCGTATTTGAACGGATGAAAGGGTACTACAACGGCTCGCTCGACGCGTGGTTGATGATGAAGACGGCTAAGCGATGAGCAATGTCGACGTGAGATAATCATTAAATAAAAGTGGACTCTTTGGCGTATAATCTCGCGACGGTGGAAGCCGTGTGGACTTTGGCTAACTGATGCAGGCGATCTCTCATTAACACCCAACTTCAGTTGGGTGGCGGGCGAGGGCGGACATTCCAAACCGTTTCAACGGTTTGGCTGGTTGACTGCAAAACTGTTGAAACAGTTAAGGCCAAGCTCGGATGTCCACTCCGACACCTCAATGAATTGAGGTGTTAATAACAGGAGACAACTGGAGTGAAAGTCGAAACAGGTGTGATCGCGGCTGCTGGCGCTGGCACTCGAATGCTCCCGGTCACCTTGGGTTATCCCAAAGAACTGCTGCCAATCATTAACAAGCCGGCCATAAACCTGATCATCGAAGAGTTCGTCGGGTCCGGGCTCAAGAGAATCATCATTGTTACTGGCGAGAATCCCGATCCCATTCGGCGACTCTACGAGCACTCGGTTTCCCCGTCGCGCGGGAAGCACAGGATGCTGGATGAGTTCCTCGACAGATTGACTGGCGTCGAGATCATTATTGAGCCGCAAACCGGCCCCTACGGGAACGGCACGCCACTCGTCGTAGCCCGGCCTTACATTCCAAAAGATCAGGGATTCATCTACGCGTACGGTGACGATCTCATCAAGTCAAAGACTCCGTTCGCGCAAAAACTGATCGAGAAACATAAGACCACCGGCGCCCTCGTCGTCGGCACACAGCAAGTAGCGTGGGAAGACGTCGTTCGTTACGGAATCGCGCAGATCAAAGAGGATGGCGTCGAGCGAGAACTGGAAGACGTCGTCGAGAAGCCGTCACTCGCAGAGGCGCGCTCGAACCTCGCAATGTTCGGGCGGTTCTTGCTGTCGGATGACATCATTCAAATCCTCACTGAAATCCCTCCCGGTAAGTCTAATGAACTATGGCTCACGGATGCCGTTCGAGAGTACGTCAAGCGCGGCGGACGCGTCGTGACCGAATCTGTCGTCGACGGCGAATGGCTCACGATAGGCGATCCGGTGAACTACTTGAGGACTGTGCTTGAATACGCTCTGGCCGACGACGAGCTGCGCGCAGCTTTAGAACCGCCCCTGCGTTCGCTGCTGAAGTGCTGATGTTCTCTGCGGCTCTGCGAGTCTTTGCGTTCTTTGCGCGAAACCTGATTCTGGTCCCGGTTAGGCTCGGAAGGAGGTCGTTACCGTTCCTGTAACGCCGACTGCAGAAAGGCAGAAACTTTGTCGATGTAAAGCTTCGGATTCGCTTGATACGCGTGGCCGTGAACATTGTCACCCGGGCCTTCGATAACCACGAGATCGCGCATCGGGCTCGAGCACGCCTGATAGAGACGCTCGGCGATGTCAGGAGGCATGCGCCTGTCGTGCGCCGCCGCGATGAACATAATCGGTCGATCGCCGATTCGCCTGACCGCGTCCAGCGCGTCAAGCTGCGAACCATCAAAGCCCGTGCGACGCTCGATGAAGAACCTCAACTCGTTGCTGAAAGGGAATGATGGAAGACGCAAGAACACATTGATGTGATGATCGACAGTGTCCTTGAAGGTCAAGAACGAGCTGTCTGATATCACCGCCGCTACTTCCGGAGTCTCGGCCGCTGCCAGCAGCGCCGCGGTCGCTCCCATTGAAATTCCAAACAAAACGATCCTGTCCGCAGTCCGCAAGTCCTCGCGGAGGAAGCGCACTGCTGCTTCGACATCGAGTCTTTCGTTGTATCCCAAAGTTACGCGGGCAGGCCCGCTCTCGCCGTGATTGCGCGAGTCATACAGCAAAGCTCCGTAGCCTAGCTTCCATAGATCCATCGCGCGCTCGAGAAGCTCCCGCCGCGATCTGAATAAGCCGTGAGAGTAAACGATTGTCGTGTGCTTGTCGCCGCTTGGGACAAGCCACCCGCTGATCTTCACGCCGTCGGATGTCTGAAACTCGACGTCTCGGAACTG
>DATFWM010000398.1:0-2762 GCA_035259295.1 Blastocatellia bacterium
ACTGCCCCGGAACGCAGGCTCTATCTGGCGTTGAGCGATACCGTTTATGATAAGCTAGTAGAGCTTGAAGATCTGGAGCATGTGCTGCGGCGATTCGCAGTTTCAATGATCGTTGTGAATGTCAAGACAGAGGAGGTCGTCAAGTGGATAAGTTAGAACGGTACCGCCAGATCATTAAGAAAATTCTCAGCGATTATGTTGCCCTGGATCTCAGTCAGCCGGATCCTGACGTCGACTCTTTCATGATTGTCGACGAAGCCCATGACCACTATCTGTGGATGAATGTTGGTTGGGAAGAGGGGAAACGCACCAGCGGCTGCACGGTTTATGCTCGCCTCCGCGATGGCAAGTTTTGGATCGAAGAGGACTGGACCGAAGAAGGCATAGCAACCGACTTGCTCGCCGCAGGTGTGCCACGCGAAGACATCGTGCTCGCATTTCAACCGCCCGAGATGCGCAAATACACCGAGTTCGCCGCTGCATGAAACTCAAAATTGCAATCATCGCGGCAATGGTCTTGGCGGCAATCGGAGCTTTGCGCTCGACTCCTCAGGCGCAACAGCCGGACAAACCGTCTCATTCAGTGTGGGAGGGCGTTTACACAAAAGAGCAAGCGAAACGCGGCGAGGGGCTGTACGCTAACAACTGCTCGTCGTGCCACGGCCCTGATCTTTCCGGTAACGACGAAGCGGCTCCTCTGACGGGCGCCGCTTTCCTGTCGAATTGGGACGGGCTCACAATCGGCGATTTGTCCGAAAGGGTTCGAATCTCGATGCCCCCAAACAAGCTGGGGTCGATCAACAGGCAGCAGATCGCCGACATCCTCAGCTACGTGCTGAGCTTCAACAACTTCCCGGCCGGCAAAGCCGAACTCGATCCAAAGCCCGAAGTGCAGAAGCAGGTTCGAATCGAAGCTAGCAAACCCAAGTAGAACTAAGATGGGCACAACCGATCCAAATCGCGAATTGCTGCGACACTGTGTGGCGACAGTCGCGTATCGCGGCGCAAAGGCAACTCGAGACGCGCCCGACTCATTTGCTACGTTTCACGCTTCAGACACTACTCGGACTCCAGCGCAGATCCTTGCGCATATCGGAGACCTGTTCGATTGGGCGCTCTCGATGGCGAAGGGCGCGGAAGCCTGGCATAACTCAACACCAAAGCCGTGGCCCGAAGAGGTCGCGCGATTTCATTCATCGCTCGCCCGGTTCGATGAGTACCTCGCGTCAGATGAGAAACTCGCATGCCCTTGCGAGCGGCTCTTCCAAGGAGCGATTGCAGACTCTTTAACTCACGTCGGACAAATCGCGATGCTGCGGCGAATTGCGAAAGCGCCGATCCGCGGCGAGAACTACTCCAGAGCAGCGATTCAGGCAGGGCGAGTTGGCGCCGATCAGGCAGCGCCCGCGCGCGAGTTTGATTGAGCAGACTTACCGGCTGAGGTTAGCTTATGAGACACAAATCAACTGCAGCACCTCACGCGACAGTGTTGTTGGTCGCGTGCCTCGTCGTGCACGCGGCTGCGCAGGATAGGAACCAAACTCAGGTTTCCACACCGACTGATGTCAAACCCGGCAGCATAACGATGGAAGACGTGCCCTATCCGTACCCGGTGTCTTACCTGCCGCTGACCATGTACGGCCAGGAAGTGCGAATGGCTTACATGGATGTCCCGGCTGAAGGTCAGGCGAATGGACGAACAGTTGTCCTCTTCCACGGGATGAACTTCTTCGGCGAGTACTGGGCTGCGACGATAGACGTTCTACGCAAGCAAGGCTATCGCGTTGTTGTGCCGGATCAAATCGGCTTCGGGCGCTCGTCAAAGCCAATCATCCCGTACAATTTTCACGACATGGCTTTGAACACTCGCAAGCTGCTTCAACATCTCGGCATCGCTAAGGCGGCGATAGTTGGGCATTCGATGGGTGGAATGTTGACCGCGCGGTTCGCGTCGTCTTATCCCGATATGACCGAGCGAGCAGTGATCTACAATCCGATCGGACTCACCGACCCACGTTGGGAGCGTCCCTGGCGAAGCACCGACGAAGCGTACAAGGCGACGCTAGGCATGACCTATCAGCAAGCTTACGCGGGCATCGCTCGCTACTTCGTAACCGGATGGAAACCGGAATATGAGAAGTACGTACGCATTCATTACGCGTGGACGCTGTCGGGCGACTGGCCTCGATTTGCGATGGTCCGCACGCTGGTGCAACAGATGGTTTACGTAGACCCCGTTGTGTACGATTGGCCTCACATCAAGGTTAAGACGCTGGTGTTGGGTGGAGACAAAGACGGCGCCAACTTTCCCGAGCGCGCGAAGCACATCGCAGATTCGATTCCGGGCGCGGAGTTGGTCTTGATTCCGGGCATCGGCCACGTCCCGCACTTCGAGGCGCCCGATTTGTTTTACAAGGCGCTGGTGAAGTTTCTGAACTCAGATGCAGCGGCTCCTGCGCAGAAACCGGAGCGATGAGAGAATCGATCTCCATAACATTTCGCGAAAAAGAGGAAGGGCTCGGATTAGAGGAGGTCGAATTGGACGAAGCAAACCTTCTGGCCATTCCAATTTACGGATTACGTCAAACGTGGCCAGGGAAGCTACTGAGTGGCAGGAGAATAACTGTTCTTAGCGGGAGATGAGCGGACACTTGGGTTATTAAGAAAACTTGTATAAAAGTCTTATTAAGTTTTCTCGCCATTTCATGTTCGGCGGACTACCGGGCGCCGGACGAGGTACGAGTGATTGGTAGCTGCCGACA
>DATFWM010000399.1:0-7405 GCA_035259295.1 Blastocatellia bacterium
ATCTCTTCGGGCATCGTTCGGTCGCGGCTTCGGAGCCCCGCCTCGACGTGCGCCACTCGCACGCACATCTTAGCTGCGACGATTGCCGCGGCCATCGTCGAGTTGACGTCGCCGACGACCGCGACCCAATCCGCGCGATGCTTCAGAAGAACCTGTTCAAAAGCGATCATTATTCGGGCGGTCTGTTCGGAGTGAGAGCCCGATCCGACTTCAAGATTGATGTCGGGTCGCGGAATCTTGAGATCTTCGAAGAACCAGTCGGTCATCGCCTCGTCATAGTGCTGGCCGGTATGAACGAGCAGGGGCTCGAATCGGTCTGATCGGCGGCGCATCTCATCGATGACCGGCGCGATCTTCATGAAATTTGGCCGAGCGCCGACGACGTTGATTATTCGAAGCATCGCATTGTTCAGAGCTTTGAGTTGACGATTCAGGAGGGAGTCTACAGGAGAGGACGAAAGGGACGCAAAAGACGAACGGCCTCAAAGTGCAAAGGAAGGCGAGTGGCGAAAACCCCTGCGTCTCTTCGCCCCTTTTGTCCTTTGGGTCGTTTGCGTCCCTTTCGTTAAATTCGAATTAACAGATCAATACCTGCGACCGTGATGCTTGAGCAAGTAGTACAGCGCGCCGCCCCCGCCTCCGACCAGGGCCCCGATGCCAGCGCCTTTTCCGCCGCCGGCAATCGCTCCTATGCCGGCGCCTAACGCCGCAGGCGCCGCCACTGTCAGCACCAGGTTCCGCGTCGAGTGTCCTCGGTAGTGAGGCGAGTAGTAACGCGAGCCAGCCACGCCGCGATAAGCATACGGGCTGTAATAGCTTCTCGCCACCGGCCGGTAATAACCGACCCTTCGGTAGCGATGGCAAGCCAGCGTTTCAGGTGCTGCCGCTAGCGAGAGAAACGTAAGGGCAAGCACAATAACTCCGACTCTTTTTAACATAAATCCTCCGTGGTTCGTTAGGTTTGCCCGTTCCTACCGCAACTCGCATTCCTGCGGCTGCGCACGCGCTAACTTCAACGATAGCGCCGCATCGCGAGGTTACTCTGCTCCATATCGTGTGGCTGTCGCCCGATATGCTCACGCGATAATAACAACAGACACAAACGTGCTTGCTACTTGACATCGAACGAACCGGTCAGCACGTCCTTACCCCATTGCACTTTGATCCAGGCTTTGCCCTTGCCCTCGGCCAGCGAGATCGTCAATGGGTCGACAGCCTCTGTAGCTTTTTCAAGCTTGAGCGGCATCTCGGCGATGAATCCCTCAGTCAGCGGGGGCTCGCCCCACACCCCGGTCTTTGGATGGAAGGCCAGGAGCCAGTTGTTACCGCTGACCTTCTTGGCCCACAGAGTGTACTTGCCGGCCTTCACCACCTTTCCGGCAACGACCAGATCATGCGTGGTTTCTATTTGCGTGGCTTGATTCATCCCTAACCGCCAAACCATTCCGTCTCTCGCCTCATCAAGTCTGCTTTCCTGTCCGTGCAAGCTGGGGCGGCCATAATTTATGGTTATTTTGGCTGCGTTGATGGTGAGGTCGGAGTTCCCGCGGTTGTTCTGAGCGAACGCGCTGGAAGCAATGCAAAGCACTGTGATGTATAGTACAGTCTTTCTGAAACTCATTCTTGCGTATCCTCCAATGAAAATTCTAAGTTAGGTTCGCGGTCAAAAATATTATATGTCTGATGTCCATTCCGACAAGTTTGGCCAGTTCTCCGGTACTGGTGTGGCGAATGGTTTACATCCCCTAAGCCGGTAAGCCGACCCGAGGCTGCGCCGAGAGATGATTGTTGACAATCCGTGAGCGTCGCTCATAATGAACCCATCGTTAGCTGAAGCCTCCGCGATCGATGTCCAAAACAGCCGAGCGACCTCGCTTTATCAGAGGTGTAGCCTTGAGCACAAACAGTGCATCGCCCGATGTCGAAGTCAACATGCCGGTCGGATACGGTCCGCATCAGATAAGCGCATACTTCCTCGATCTTGAAAGATTGCTGAGCCGCGTCGAGTTCGCAAGCACTTTCTACCAGGTCCTCGAGGTTGATCGTTCGGCTACACAAGAGCAGATCAGGTCGTCGTACGACCATCTAGTGAGTCTGTTCTTTCCCTCTCACGTTATCGGCAAAGACCTGCCCGTTGAGGTTGCGTCGAGAATCGAGCGCGCATTCAAGAGAGCTTCGCAAGCCTTCGCCGTGCTTGCAAGCTTCCACAGAAGGAAGGAATACGACGACGCTTTGTGCGCCGGGAGCAAACCGGCCATTCGCGCGCCGTCAAATGCCGCGCGATCTCGGAGCGACGTTATCTCAGAATCCCAGAAGGCGGTTAGCGGGAACCTCGACCTCAAACTGCCCAAGCAAGCCGAGGCATACAGCGAGTTTTCGCAGGCTTCATCGACCGATAACCGGCGCAGGTGCGAGCGACTCCAGTTAACTATTCCCGCGCGCGTAACGGGTCACGATCGAAAGATGGGCAAGTGGCACGAGATGACCGAAGCTCTCGACGTCAGCAGGACCGGCGCTCGCCTTCGACTCCGCACGCGAGTAAAGCCCGGAATGGTCTTATACCTCGCGCTTCCGCTTCCGCCGAAACTGCGAAGGCACGGCTTCGGTGATGCGAGCTACAACGTCTACGGCTTGGTGCGAAGAGTCGAGCCGCCCAAACAGGGGATGCGAGCCGTTGGCGTGGAATTCCTCGGCGAGAATCCGCCGGCAGGCTACCTCGACAAGCCGTGGGCGGTGTTCCGTTCGAAAGCGTGGAACGGAGTCGAGCGCAGACGCCAGCCAAGGGCACAACGCCCCGAGTCAGTCAGGCTGGAATACTTCGACGACAGCATGAACTCGATCGGACTCGAAGAAGCAACCACCGAGAATGTGAGCCGAAAGGGTCTCAGGGTCGTAGTCGCCCAAGCGCCCTACGACTTTGACTTGATAAGGTTGATGTGTCCAAAACTGAAATTCGAAAGCCTTGCCGCATTGCGCAATCGATATCGCGGAACGGACGGGCGCGAGCGGTTGTGTTTGCAGCTCGTCGATTACGAATGGCCTCACACTATTTCCGGATCATGATCCTCTCGTTGCCAGCGAGACTCAGTTTCTCGTAATGCTCGTCAACCCAACGCCGGAAATCCTCAGCATGGTTCACCTTTCTCAGGCGCGAGATTGAAACCAACTTCGGCTCCTGAGACTCCATCTGTCCGATTATCGCTTCAAAGCTTACGCCCTTCCTCAACGCCGCAAAATCGTCCGCTCCCCAATCGAGAAAGACGTAGGGGTTGAGATTAGGTCTGTTCAAAAGCACAAGCACTTCGACGGAGCCGTGGACATAGATCTGATCGTTCGGTCCGAGCAACTCGGAAACTGGCTTGATTGCGGCGTATTGGTCTTGCAAGGTTTGCCCGCCAGGTCGGTAAGTAAGAGCCCGAAGAAAAACCAGGGCGATGATTGCCAACACGCAAATCCCTGTCAGGATCAGCTCAGACCGGAGGGGCTTGTAAACAGGCGCAACGAGACGCGCGAAACGAACTATGGCCCATCCGGCAAACATACCGATAAATGGGAAAAATGGGATGGAATCGGGACCACCCTGAAAGTTAATTAAAGAGAATACAAGGTAGACGAGCGGCGGAAATACCAAGGCATCTCTGAACAAGTCGGGCGACGTGAAAGCGCCGTGCTTGAACTTCGCGGCTGCTCGTTCGATTAAGAACAGGAGCAGGCCGATCATCCCAAGCACCACCAGAATCGCATCTCGCTCAAACGTGCGGCGAAGTATTATCCAAAGGTGGTCGAACGCCGCGCCGAGGGTCCTCTCGGCCTCAGGCCCGAATACACTATAGTTGTAAGTTATCGTCCACGCCCAGAGGTCACCGAGCGCTCCTTTGGCGTAGAAGTACAATAGGACGACGGCGAGCGGAATCGCCGCGCCAAAAAGAACTTTAGCTGCCCGCCGGTCCCGCCAACTCATCAGATATCTCGAGAACATCAGAAGCGCTACGCCGGTAAACATCAAGCCTGGCTGCCAGCACAGACAGGAGAGCATCGAGCAGAACCCAGACCAGAACGGTTTATCGCGAGCAATCATCAGCAGCGAGAGCAAACCAAAGACGATCATTGGCAGCTTCGGCTGCGTACCCTCGATCATGAACTCCAGGAATTGATACCGCATCAGAGGAACCAGGAACGCGATCAATCCGGCGGCTCTGCTCTTCAGATAGATCTGAGCTGTTAGGAATGTGAGCGATGACAACAATCCTACCAGAAGGACGTTAAGGGCTCTCACTGCGATGACGTCACGCACTCCCAGAAGCTTGCCCGCAAGCATAGCTCCGGCGCTGAGATATGGAGCTCCCGGGCCTTTGATGTCCACGACGTCTCGGTAGGGAAGCTGCCCTCGCGAGATCGACTGCGCGATGTAGTCGTAGATTGCCGGGTCTCCGACTTCGGGTCGGCTAAGCGGGCGATGGAGCAATGTAACAGTTGCGCCGATGAAGAAAGCGAGCAGGGTCAGGTTCCGCACGCCGGCCCAGCCGTCCAATCGTGACCAAATTCTGTCGAGGGTTTGACTGAGTGGCGCGGGGGCGCTGGTGCTCATAGCAGAATCGTGCGCGTGAACGGTGGAAAATACTAGCAGTCTCGCTGGCAAGATGTCGAGCTTGACACTCTTTGAACGCGCGCCGCACAATGAGCCGCGATGAGACCGAGCCGCTCAGCACGAAACGTGTCCGGCTCTAAAACAACCGAATCAATCAGCAATTCGGAATCCCTCCGCCAACCTGGGCTTATATCCCGCGATCTCAGGGCTTGTCTGCTCGTGATCGGCATCGCCACGCTGGTTATGCTGCCGATGTTCGTGCGCGGGTTTCCGAGCGGCGTGGATTCGGATTGGCATTTCAGACGCGCATTAGCGTTCAAAGAAGCAATGGGTGATGGAGGCACGTTTTACCCGCGATGGCTGAGTAGCCTAAACAACGGGATGGGCAGCCCGGTGATGCTTTACTATCCGCCGCTCTCGTTCTTTGTTACCGCGGCGGCTAACTTCGTGGTCAAGGACACACTTCTATCGCTCTCGCTGAGTTGCTGGGCGGGTCTGGCCGCGTCAGGACTCGCGATGTACTTCGCTGCTCGCTCATGGGTACCACATTGGCCTGCAATCTCTTGTGCTCTGCTTTACATAATAGCGCCGTATCATTTGTTGGATCTTTATCAGGGAACGACGCTCGGAGAATTCTGGTCATTCGCATGGGTCCCGCTGGTGATCCTTGCCGTTCACCAGATATCAATTGGAGGAGGCTGGCGCGCGGTCGGCTTTCTGGCGGTCGGTTATTCGTTGTTGCTGTTCAGTCACATTCCAATTTCGTTTGCGCTGTCGGTCTTGCTACCAGTTTTGGCGTTGGCGATGACTCGAACCTCCAAACGGCTTGCCGAGGTCGCTTTGGGCCTGCTTCTCGGAGCAGGGCTGAGCGCAATTTACATCCTGCCTTTGTTGTTCGAAAGAAAGTACGTCCGGATGGACGCGATCCTCCGATTTGAGTACCCCATGTATTTTCTGTTCGAACATCTTCGCCCCGCATTCAAATTGGGTCTAATGAAAAGCGAAGTGAGCTCCTTCTCCGATCCGTTAAACCTTAATGCTTATATCTATCTGCTGAAAACGGAGCAGGCGGCATTAGTGCTTCCGATCCTGTTCGCAATCTCAACCGCAATAATAGTGCTCAACAGCAAGGGCGCAGCGCAACGGTTCTGGCAAAGCCGCGCGATTCGCAGCGTTTGGCTGATTACAATCGTGAGCCTGCTAATGAGCATCCGACTTTCTGCCCCGGTGTGGAGGTCAATCCCTCAGTTCGTATATTTGTCATTTCCGTTTCGATGGTTGGTAATCGCCACGGCGGGAACGTGCATCTTGACCGCTGTTGCCTTGTCGGTCCTGTCAGATCAGGTCAAGCGGCGTCTCGTCTATTCAGCGACGCTTGCTTCCGCAGTACTCTGCGGACTGGTGATCAGCAGCTTTATCGTGGCGCGGGCGCCCTACGAGCCGGGCGCTTTCGACGCCAGCGAACCTCGTCGGGAAGTGCCGGAATATCGACCGATCTGGTGGGATAACAAGCTTCACGATGAGGAGCCACTGGCGCCTATCGTCGTGACTGAGGGCCACGCGAGCTTCGAGGCTCTGGATGCTGAGGGGATTCGGCAGAGTTACGAAGTCAGCGCGCGCGCAGCCGCAGTGTTGAAGCTCCACACGCTTTATTTCCCAGGATGGAACGCGCGCGTCGACGGCGCACGCGCGGAGATCGAGCCGAGCAAAGAAGGAAACATCCAAATACGCATCGGGCCGGGCGAGCACAAACTTTCGCTCGCCTTCGAGGACACCGCGCCGCGCCTCTTGGGCAAAGTTGTTTCTGCCACCGCGCTGCTTGCAGTGTTGGCTATGTTTTACAAATCATCCCGCTTTCGCTTTTGGCGGCGAGAACACCGACAGCTCGTAGTTGGGGAAGCTCTTGAGTGAATCAACAGTCGCATTAGAGCCAATAGCGAGGATGTCGGATGCTCGTCGCGAGCTTGCTGCGGGCATTGGCATCCTGATTCTCGCCGGGACAATAATGCTTCCTGTTTTCGTTCAAGGGTTCCCTGCCGGGTTCGACGCCGTCAGACACTATCGCTGGACATCGCAGTTCATCGATGCGCTGCGCGACGGCGCGATCTATCCTCGCTGGCTGCCAACCGCAAACAACGGTCAAGGAAGCCCGGTGCCGCTGTACTATCCGCCGCTGCCTTTCTACGTCGCCACCGCATTCTCGCTTGTAGCTGGAAATACACTTCGAGCCATCTCGCTGAGCTGCTGGCTGGCGTTAGCGCTGTCGGGGCTGACGATGTATTTGCTCAGCCGGTCGGTCTTATCGGTGGGCCTGAGCTTCGTAGCCGCCGCGCTTTACATGCTGGCGCCCTATCATCTTCTCGATCTTTATCAAGGAGCAACCGTTTCGGAATTCTGGGCGTTCGTCTGGCCGCCGCTTCTGCTTCACGCGATAGGTCAGATAAATGCCGGGCGTCCTTTGCGAGGAATCGCGGCCCTTGCCCTCGGTTATGCGCTGCTGATCTTAACTCACGTGCCGGTAGCGTTCCTTGCCACGTTCGCGCTCGCTGTTTACGCCATATCGCTCACTCGGAAGCCGTTCACGCTTGCTCGCATAGCGGCGGGGCTCGTGTTAGGGGCGGGAATAGGCGCGATATTTTTGCTGCCGGTCTTGTTCGAGACCCGCTACGTTTGGCTCTTCTTCAAGTTCGACTACAGAGATTATTTCTTGTTCGAGCATCTTCGCGCCGCGCTCACGTCAACGCGATTTCCGGTCAACGCGTCATTATTCAGCTACTTGTTGGATACAGATTTCGTTACGGTAGGCCCGACGCTCTT